>JAXHUK010000045.1:0-7259 GCA_034189725.1 Chloroflexota bacterium
CGCTTTTTCTGCCATGCCTCATAAGGCGAGCGCTGAGGTGATAGTGCCCTTGGCTGAGCGGGGTATCAGGGTCATTGATATCAGTGCTGACTTCAGGCTGAAAGATGCTGGTAAATATACGGAGTGGTATGATTTTGCTCATCCAGCACCGAAGCTACTGCAGGAGGCGGTTTATGGTTTACCCGAATTCCACCGTTCTGAAATTGCCTCAGCCAGCCTGATAGCTAACCCAGGCTGTTATCCCACGGGGGCATTGCTGGCTCTAGCGCCACTGGTTAAAGAGGGAATCATCTATGCCGACATCGTTGTTGATAGCAAATCAGGTGTCTCAGGAGCTGGCAGGGCACTGAGCCTGTCAACCCATTATGCCGAGGCAAGTGACAATGTTCGTGCTTATGCTGTGGCTGGGCACCGACATTTGCCTGAGATTGTCCAGGAACTTGAAGTTCTGAATCCTGGCTTTTCCTCTTCGGTGAGTTTCTTGCCTCACATAGTACCAACATCTCGTGGTATACTGAGCTCATGCTACGCGCGCCTTAAAGAGGGCAAATTGGTTAAAGGGAAGGAAGAGCTGCGAAAGCTTTACCGGCATTACTACAACGGCGAGCCTTTTGTTAGAGTAGTAGATGTTTTACCTGAGACAAAACAAACCTGGGGAAGTAATTTGTGCCTTATCTACCCTGAGATAGATTTCAGGACTGGCAGGATTATAGTCATCAGTTGTCTTGACAACCTGGTCAAAGGGGCTGCTGGACAGGCTATCCAGAACATGAATATAATGTATGGTTTTCCTGAGACAGCGGGACTTGAGGCACTACCCGTTTACCCGTAGTTGACTTGCCCCCATCGTCTAGAGGCCTAGGACACCAGCCTTTCAAGCTGGCGACACGGATTCGAATTCCGTTGGGGGTACCAATTCTCAGGTTATTGCAGTTATCTGCTGCTTGTGTTCTTTAAGAGATTGTTCGTATTGGGCGTCGAGCTGGCTGCTGACCCTGTGCCATTCTTCCTGGAATTGTTGCTGAAGTTGTTGCTCGATAGCGGCTGTATTTCCTCCCTGCTGTTGTAATGCCTGTGCAGTTTGTTGTATCTTTGCTTCGAAGCTTTGTTTGAATTGGGCAAGGGCCTGCTGCCGAGCTTGTTCATAGTATGTGAGCAGGTTTTCTATTCGGTCGAAGATAGCCTCGAGTTGTTTCTTGTTTTCTTTGATAATCCTGATGCCTGACATAGCTTTTTTTGCGGTTTGCCTGGCCTGGTTGTTATTGGGAAGGGTTATGTTTCGCAGGAATATCTCTTCGGCACCTTGTATTATATGTTTTCTAATCTCCGTGTCTTTGTATTTAGCCAGTTCGGCTTCCATGTCATAGCTCTCTTCCCTGAGATATGCAGCTGCCAGCCTGTTTCCGACTGGAACATGTTCCAATTGCTTAAGTTCCTCATCTGAGGGCTTGCCCAGCTTTTCTACTTTTTCCAAAGCCTTTTCCCAGGCACTTTTCATTTCACTCATATTACTCTCCTATTTAACAGCATTTTCTAGTGGTTAATTGCCACTCTGTTCCTGAAGTCTTCGTTTTTTATACAAGGGGAACCCCACGGGAGATTTTTCGGTCGCTTTGCTTCTTCAGAGCGAAAAAAGGGTAAGGGGCAGGATAACAAGACTGAAACTTGTTAGATGACCTGTGAGTATTCAACAGTATAGCTCTCTCCATTTGTCTCGGTGAATCTGGTTCAGTTGCTGAAAGCACGTCTGGAACGGGGCAGAAGTCATGGTATCGGTACTCATAATCAGGGCGTCTTCCCCATTGTCCGAGTAGTAACGCGGGCGGATGCCTACTTTCTGGAAACCATATTTTTGGTAAAGTTCCTGCGCTTCTCTGTTGGAGACACGTACTTCTAGCGTTACCACTTTTGTATTGAGCTGCATTGCCATATTGATAACTGAAATAAGTAGCCATTCTCCTATTCCACGGCGGCGGCAGGCTTTTCTAGTGGCAATGGTAATGATATGTGCCTCGTCTACCATTGCCCAGAAACCTGCAATGCCAACAATATACTCCTCTGAAGGGGAAGCCTTCTCTTCACCGAAGAAGCTACCATAATCCAAGGTATACCTTAGTTGGGAAAGTCTCTGCCGAAAACTTTTGTAGCTATAGTTATGCCTATCTACTTTTGGTTGAATCTCGTTATGATTGGAAGCCACTATGTAGCGGGCTAGTCGGTTGCGGAGTTCCTGCTTGAAAGAAGCATAAGTAGGGTGTGGCCATTGAGTGGGAAAAGCTTCGCGGTCAATGTCAATTGCCTGCAGAATATCCCTGTCCTGCATGGTTCGAATAGAGTAGTTCATGTTTTATCTGGGTAGAGCCTTTTGAATTCCTCTTTGAAATTCTAGCATATTTTCATATATAAGTGGATAATTCTCCTCGGTCCAGCATTTTCTATTCGCTCCTTATCTTCGATTACACCTTAATTCATGGATTAAAGTGTGTATAGAGAGCCTTGAGCGACTTTTGTTGGTTGCTGTGTCGCTGGACAGTAAATGAGTGATGTGGTACAATTACACGAGTAAATCAGGTCAGGGAAGGAGCGAATAATTCCGTAAGGAGGTTAGCAAGTGATCTGACGCTGAGAGGGTGATATGTGTGACGGGGGGGTGTCTATTTCCCCTTTTGTCTGTGGTAGATAATGATTCAATCAAGTCATCCGTGCTGTCCCGGTAATGTGATTCAGTAATTTCCGCCCGATTCAAGTTCTTTGTAACCACGTAAGGGTTACTCTTTTCTGCTGTTGTACCCCCCTAAGTTGCCCTTTTGCTGGCATGTCATTTTGTGACTTTTGGATTGTTATCAGCGACGGAGTGTTTGGTATATTTCTGGCGTTGGGGTCGTGGAGTGAAAAAGTATGTTAAGCATAAGCAACAAATCTGGTATTGAAATTGACAGGCAGCGGGTATTGCGCACTATCGGGTATGGTGCTAGTCGGAAGCCATCGGCTAGAATCGCATCTTTGATTGATGTGCATATCGAGAATGCGCGGGGACTTGTTGTGCCATCGCATTCGTATGTTATTAAGAATATTGAGGGGGTTAGGCGTTCCTGCGTTTTTGTCGAGGGCTCCATTGTGTTCAGGAGCCAGGTCATTGCGCGAATGATGGAGCAATGCAGAATGATTGCGATATTTCTGGTGACAATAGGCAGTCAACTGGAGGAAAAGGTTTACTCAATGGCTGAGGAAGGTCTGGTACTCGAGGCATCTGTGCTGGATGCGATAGGGTCGAGTGCTGCTGAGAAGTTAGCCGAGCTTGTTCATGACAAGGTGGGAGAAATAGCTCATTCCCAGGGTCTTTGCACGAGTCAGCGCTTCAGTCCCGGATATTGCGACTGGTCACTGCGAGAGCAGAGGATGTTATTCCGGGCTATGGACGGTAGTTCAACGGGGGTTCGCTTAACCAAAGAATGTTTAATGCTCCCACGCAAGTCGATATCCGGCGTTATTGGCATTGGGCCATGTGACATGGCAAGCTATAATCCATGCAAAACGTGTAAGAAACGTGATTGTCTGGGTAGGAGGGAGAGTATAGCAGGATGATTAGGAAAGGATTACTCGGTGGCAGTTTTAAGCCTCTTACTGACGAGGCCATGCAAATGGTGCATGAGACTGCCATGCGGATAATTGATGAAGTTGGCTTTGAAGTAAATTCAGAGACAGCACTGGAACTCTTCGAGGGAGCTGGTGCCCGCGTTGATAAGGAGAAGCGACGGGTGTGTTTGTCTCAGGACAGAGTGATGGAGTTGATTGATATGGCGCCGTCCGAGATTACGCTCTGCGGGCAGGATGAGAAGCACGATCTTCTTTTGGGTGGGCAACGCGTGTATGCGGGAACTGGTGGGACCGCTCTCTATATTTATCACCCGGACACCGGGCAGAAGCATCCGGCCAGCCTGGAAGACCTGAAGCGTATTGCCAGACTGGTTGACGGATTGGATAACATACATTTTTTCCTGCTTCCCACTTATCCCAACGAGTTAGCCCCGGGGCGAGTGGATGTGAACCGCTTCTTTGCCGGGTTGGATAATACCACCAAGCATGTCATGGGTGGCGTTTATACCCTCGATGGAGTGAAGCAGGTGATAAAGATGGCAGAAATCATCGCAGGCTCTGCCGATAAGCTTCGTCAGCGTCCCATCATCTCTATGATAACCTGTAGCATAAGTCCTTTGAAGATGGACGGGACTTATGGTGACCTGTTGGTCCCTATTGCCAAGAGTGGCATACCGGTGGCGTGTCCTGCTGAGCCATTGTGTGGAGCTACCTCACCGGTGACGCTTGCCGGGAATTTGACAATTCAAATTGTGGATTCACTAATGGGTGTACTGCTTACCCAGATAATAAACCCGGGTGCGCCTGTTATTCTTGGCTCTGTTGCTACCAGTACCGACCTCACCGACCTTAAATATCTTGCCGGTTCGATTGAGATGGGCTTGCTTAATGCGGCTGGTGCCCAGATGGCTCAGTTCTACAAGCTGCCTTTCTATGCCACGGCTGGTATGACCGATTCCAAGGTACTGGATGCTCAGAGTGGTTATGAATCTGCTTTAACCAATCTCCTTTGTGCCTTAGCCGGTGCGAACTATATCCACGATGCTGCCGGGCTTATGGAGTTTGCCATGACGGTATGCTACGAGAAATATGTAATTGATAATGAGATACTGGGGATGGTAATGCGGGCGGTTGAAGGCGTGAACGTGAATGATGAAACTTTGGCGTTTGATCTTATTAAGCAGGTGGGACCTGGTGGTAATTTCGTTGCTGCTAAACACACCAGGCGTTTTATGCGCAGTGAACACTATCAGCCATCACTGAGTGATAGAAGAAGCAGGGATGAATGGGAAACTGAAGGGAGAAAGAGTGCCTGGGAAAGAGCATCAGAAAGGGTGGAGGGAATTATAGCTAACCACGATTATAGCTTGCCTGAGACGATAAGAAGTCAGGTGCTGTCGGAAATAGCAGGAATTGTGAGGTGAATTGTGCTGGTAATTGGCGAAAACATCAATGCATCAAATCGGTCCGTAGCTGAAGCTATAGACAGCAAGGATAGGGGATTCGTGGAGAGGCTAGCCAGGGAACAGGCTGAAGCTGGAGTTGATTTTATCGATGTGAATGCTGGTGCAGGGAAGGGTGCTCAGGAGCATGGGGAGGAGAATATTGAGTGGCTGGTGGATATAGTCCAGGCTACCACGGACAAACCACTTGTTATTGACAGTGATGTCGCGGGTATCATTGAGGCTGCGTTACATAAGTATCAGGGTGAGAAGGTGATGATAAACTCTGTCAGCGCTGAGCCAGAAAGGTTGGCATCTATCGGTGCTCTGGCAGCAAAGCGCCAGGCCTGGTTGGTAGCGCTGGCTATGGGTGTGGAGGGGATACCGGAAACAGTAGAACAGCGCCTGGATGCCTGTGAGTTGATAATAACTCATCTGACCAAGTTGGGCATGGCGCCGGAGCAGATATTCTTTGACCCACTGGTGCTTCCTATCGCTGTAGATTCTAGCCAGGGATTGGTCACACTAAAGACGATAGAGCAAATTAAGTCGCGTTATCCTACTGCCAGGACAATAATGGGATTGAGCAATGTTTCTTATGGCTTGCCTAATCGAAAGCTGGTAAATCGAGCCTTTCTGCTAATGGCGGCTCATGCTGGCCTGGATGCAGCGATCCTTGATCCTCTGGATGCCAAGATAATGAGCCTGGTGAAGGTGGCCGACATGCTCACGGGGAACGACCCTTTTTGCAAGAGTTATATAAGAGCGCACAGGAGAGGTGCCATAGTGGACTAGGAAAGATGCTATGGTTTGATGGGACACCATGTGTGGAGATGTGACGGTATTCGATAAGAGGTTTTAAAGATTACTAAAGTGGGAGAGAGATAATGGCAGAGGATATACTTGGGTTAATCATAGAAAATGTTGTTCAGGGAAGAGTAACCAGCGATGACGAGGGCATTGACGAAGGAATGGCTGGTCAGCCAGGAGTTACCGAACTTATTGAAATGGCCCTTGACTGGGGCATAAGCGTGCATGATGTAATAAACAATGGCCTCACTGCAGGAATGGAGATAGTAGGTAAGAAATTTGAGGCAAAGGAATACTTCATTCCGGATATGCTAGCATCGGCCGAGGCAGTGGGTGCGGCTATGGAGATTCTTGAACCCCGACTTGCCGAGAGCGGTGTCAAGCCCAAGGGCAAGATACTCATAGCCACGGTCAAAGGTGATCTCCACGATATCGGCAAGAACATAGTGTCAATATTGCTTCGGGGGTCAGGCTATACAGTCAAGGACATAGGAAATGATGTCGAACCTCAAGCTATTGTGGCGGCAGTGAGGGAAGAAAAGCCACAGTTCCTGGGTTTGTCGGCTCTGCTTGTCAGTACCATGATACATATGCGGGATACTATCTACGCGCTTGCAGAAAATGGACTCAGAGATCAAGTGAAGGTTATCGTCGGTGGTGCGCCCGTTTCTGAGGACTTTGCTAAAAGTATAGGCGCTGATGGCTATGGTGCGGATGGGTTCGATGCGGTGCGAGTTGTGGAGGCACTATTTGCCAATCAGGGTAAATAAACCAAAGACATATTCAAGATACAGAATGTTATTGTTATTCAGGCTGACGTTCTGGCTAGGAGGAATAAGATGCCCAGAGAAGGTATTCTAGTTCATAATCCTTATGAGAGGATAACCAGTGAGCAGGTGCAGCGAATTCACCAGGCTTCCCTGCAGATTTTGAATGACCCCGGCTTATTATCTTTTAACCGCGAGGGGACTGAATTATTCCACAGTAGTGGTGCAGAGGTAACGGAGGTCTCATCCGGCGATAATCCATGCTGGCATGTGAAAATACCTGAGAAACTCGTTCTCCGTGCTCTCGATAGTGCACCTAAAACAGTTAAGCTGGGTGCCAGGAATAGAGAAAATAGCCTGATAATGAATGGTGATGAGCCAAAGGTTTTCTTTGTTACCGGCTCTGAAACCAACATCTGGCTGGATGTAGATTTTCAAGCCTACACCAAGAAATCAGATCCTGATACCGAGATTATGGTGCCTGAGTTCCACAAGCGCCGTGGTACTGTCGCAGACCTTTGCCAAGCGGCGCATGTATGTGAGCATCTGGATACTGTGGATGCTTTCATCCGCCCTGTAAATATCCAGGATAAAGACATTACAGAGGATAACAAAGATGTCAATAAATACTTTGCTTCCTTGA
>JAXHUK010000046.1:0-8267 GCA_034189725.1 Chloroflexota bacterium
TTCTCTCTCGCTAACAGAGCAGCGCCCAGGGCGCCCACGATCCGTGGCTCAGCGGGTATGCAGGCTTTCAACCCCAGCCGCTTCTCAAGTTCTTTCATCAATGCAGGATTCCTGGCCATACCGCCAGTGAACACCACGTCTGGCATCACCGTAATCTTGCTTATAAGATCCAATATCCTATCAGCTATCGCCTGGTGCACACCGGCAAGGATATTCTCTTTGGGCACCCCGCGATGAATATGTGAAATCACTTCCGATTCAGCAAATACCGCGCAGCGGCTGCTGACCTCTTCAGTTGTTTCCGCTCCAAGCGCCAGTTCGCCCATCTCTGCAACCGGTATCCCCATCAGATGAGCTATAGACTCGAGAAATAAGCCCGATCCTGCAGCACATTTGTCATTTGTGGCAAATGACCGAACCTTACCCTGCTCATTGAGGCTAATAGCCCGGCTGCTTTCTGCTCCGAGATTAATTACAGTTCTTGCCTCGGGAAATAGCCACAGTGAGCCACGAGCCTGGCACACTACTTCAGAGCTTTTCTCATGAGCAAAGTCAACACTACTCCGACCGCAACCTGTGGCGACCACGGTGCTAATCCCATCCCAATGGAGCCCGGCTGCTTCCAGTGCGAGCCCTGTAACCCTACCGGGTTCTGACTCTCCTTCATCCGAACTAACGACGTAATAAGCAAGGATTGTAGTATCAGCAAGGATCACGACAGATGTATTGAAGGAACCTACATCTATACCCACCTGTACCATATCATCAACCTTAACCGCGGAGCATCTCGATAAAGGCCTCGATGTCATCTCGCTGCGTCTCAAGTTCAGCCTCTGTCTCCTCTCCTCTGAAGAACAATACGGGTAGCCCCTGAGCCTCCAGCTTCTCCTTCAGGTATGGATACTCGTAAAGATGGCAATCGCAGGCCTTGAGATTATGGATTATAGCGCCCTGAACATCAAATCCGGCCATGGTCTCCTGTATATAGTGATAGCGATCCTGAGGCAACATCTTGCGTGGGCACGGAATCCTGTTCAGATAGCGCTGGGCTAAGGCCAGTAGCGGCTCCTCTGCACTGTCCACAGAGTGGAAAAAGTATCGGCTACCCATTGGCATATCATCGGCCACTATGCTGCCCCCACATTCCTCGATCAACTCCAAAAAGTCCGTATCATCCAGCATGCTGGCAGAGATAAAGATCCTCACCCCATCTGTCGCAGGTGAGCGCTGTCTTACCTCCTCCAGATACAGGGACATCAACTGATTATGCTCTTCTTTGGGCATGAGCATACTGGAAATCACCATCTCCTGCAACTCTACTCCAGAGAGGAGTCGCTTTCCCCTGAGTTCGCAGGCCTCGCGGAGCAGAGAACGGTTGCGGTTATAAACATCGATGGCATCTCTCAACGATTCGCTGGATATACTGTTACCTGATATCTCCTCCAGCAAACCCTGGAACTGTACCAGTGCCTGTCGGAAGAATTCCACACCATGGGGGCTAATGCGCTGTGGCACCTCGAGGAAATGCACGTACGGAATACCGGCATTGAGCTTCCATGCCCCATACATAGCCCGTATCATATCACACACGTTAGGTACTACTACTCCATCCAGGTAGTCATAGTGACCCTTAAGTGCCTGGTCCAGACAGCTTTTGGGATAGGGACACACATTGGTCGGAAAATGGAGGTCACCCTCGGTAGCCTCTTCGTGTGAACCCAATATCCTGACCGGCAACATACCGGCCGCATAGATCAACTCCTCGGGAACATCACAGCAAAACACCCCGATAACTTTCTTGCCAGTTTGCCTCTTCCACTCCCTGGCCACCTGGTGTCGTTCGCTTCGCACCTGCATCAAGCGCTCCATCATTTGCCCTCCCCTCTTCGGCTGAGCATTCTCTCGATGAAAGCATCCAGCCTGGTCTTGATCTGGCCTTCGGAGTAGGTACGCTCATCGGCCATATCACACTCGAGACTGAGGTTTGGTATTCCATGCCGGTCAAGGATATTCTTGAGTTCCGGCTGCAGGATATACATCATACGGCAGGATGGATTATATGCCAGAATCACCCCATCCACATGATACTCCCTGATGACTTCCAGGGTAAGCTGAGCCCGCTGCTCGATATCGCTGGCATACGGTCGTCTCAGTGTCGATGAAATAGCCATATCCTTTAGCGGGTCTTCGTGCTGAGACGGGAGACTCTTTTCATAACGAAAGTAGAGGTTCTCAATACTCACCACTCCGCCAAAGTCCTCAAAATAGTTCAGTAATGCCATGTTATACCAGAGGGGAAGTCCACTCCACAGCAGACGGAACTTCTCCTCTGGGACAATACCTATCTTCTTCTCTATTCTCTCGGAAATCTCCGCGCGTAATCGCTCGTAGAATTCATCGCATTCCTTCGTGCCTGCCATATACATACCAGGCCATACAACCGTATAGGCGTCACCGGCGCCCATGGGCGACGGGACTGCCTTCCTCATATCATATATGTCCACCTGGATATCATTGGCACGACGGGCAAGTTCGACCTTCTCCCTCAGCTTTCCCCGGTCGAGCTTCGTACCTGTCTGCTGTTCAAGAAAATGGACAAAATCCTCGAGTTGCGACTCCGTATAGACTGCGTTCGCCACCTCGGTACAGCCTCCCAGAGGTTGGTAGGGTGAGTCAATAACATAGAGAGGTATGTTGAGTGTGTGACTCATGGTAGCAAACCAGCCCACACGTGAATCACAGCTATAGCTGTTTACGACGAGGAAATCGGGCTTGGCGAGCCCCCCATACGGGGCTTCGGGTACATCGTCTCCTCCCAGCAGATAGCCCATCAATATGCGGGCATAGCCACAGACGTCCTGAGAAAATCCTGCCCTCTCTCCTGCACGGCAAAATCCCGAGGATAGCCGCTTAGACGCACAAACAGTAGCGTAATTCTCCACATACACCGCGTTGATGTCCATGGCATCCAGTATCTCTGATGGAACGCCGTTGCTGCACCAGGCGACCTTCTGCCCCCCAGCCTTCCCCAGTGATTCGGCATAATACTTTTTGCGTAGCGCCGGGACTTCAAGAGTGGTCCAAAGTTGCTTCTTGGCACTTGTCGAGCTCACCATTTCGCTCCTCCTTCACTGTACTACTATCCCGGGCAAACAGGGCTGCCCCCAATGCTCCTACGATCTGAGGCTCTTCAGGTATCAGCACCTTCATCCCCACACGCTCCTCAATCTTGCGTACTACCCCAATGTTTTTACCTATACCCCCGGTTATCACCAGATCAGGTTCTATGCCTACGCCCCTGAGCATATTGTAAACTCTTCCCGCAATTGCGCTGTGCAAGCCAGCCAGGACATCTCGCTTATCTTTACCATCCCTGACCAGAGAGGTAACTTCCGATTTAGCAAAGACCGCGCAAGTAGTGTTGATTTTAACATCGTTGTGAGCTTCGAGCGATAGTTCGCCGAGCTTATCCAGGGGTATTCCCAGTACTCTGGCCATTAATTCCAGGAATCTCCCCGTACCTGCAGCACATTTATCGTTCATCATGAAATTGAGAAGCCTTCCTGCTTCATCACACCGAATCGCTTTACAATCCTGACCACCCATATCCAATATGGTTCTTGCGGAAGGAAAAAGCCAGTTAGCCCCTCGAGCATGACAGGTCAACTCAGTAACTGTATCTTGAGCAAAGGGAACGATAACTCTGCCATACCCCGTCGCGACAATATAGCTAATTTCGTGCCTTCGTGCGTTCACTGCATTCAGTGCTTCGTCCAGAACCAGTTGAGCTGACTTTACACTCTCCGCTCCAGTAGTCACAATGCTATAGCAAAGAACCTTATCGCTGTCCATAAGCACTGCCTTTGACGTTGAAGAACCTATGTCTATACCTGCGACAATCATTATTCAACCTCAAGCAAAGAGTAGCACCCTGATAAAAATTGTCAAGCATCCAAAGTAGGGACAGATAACATGGCAACAATGTGCAAAATTACGATTACTACCCGGTCTTCGTTGAGAGACACCCGATCCTTTAGTAGTTGGACAGGTGTCAGAGGAGCTCCTTCACCTTCTCCGCAAGTGGCCGTGTCATCCCGGAAACTGCCGCAAGCTCTTCGACAGACGCCTCCCTGATCCCTCTCACAGAGCCGAATTGCTTGAGCAAAGCACGCTTGCGCTTGGGGCCTATGCCCGGCACATCAAGCGCCGACGCCATTGCAGCCTTGCGGCGAACATTCACGTGGTAAGAAATAGCAAAGCGATGTGCCTCATCCCGGACTCGCTGCAACAGATAGAGCGCTTGCGAGTTTCGAGGCAATATCAGGGACTCAACGGCACCTGGCAGGAATAGTTCCTCGTTCTCTTTCGCCAGAGAGGCAAGGGGAATGAAATCGATATCGAGCTCATTCATAACCTCCAGAGCAGCAGTTAAGTGCCCCTTACCGCCATCGATCAACACCAGGTTCGGCAGCATCGCCCATTGAGTACCATCCTGCGCCTTTATCCGTCTAAAGCGTCTTCTCAGCACCTCTTTCATCATGGCATAGTCATCAATGGTACCCACGGTCTTTATCTTGAAACGGCGATAGTGCGCCGTCCTGGGGCGACCGTTTTCGAACACCACCATGCTTCCCACCGCCGATGTCCCTCTGATGTTCGATATGTCGTAGCACTCGATTCTGCCGGGAATAGTGGGCAGATGCAGTAGCTCCTCAAGCTCTTCGAGTGCAGCGGCTGTCTTGCCCTTATCAGCCAGCCAGGTAATCCTCATTTGCTCCAGCACCTGCGCGGCGTTCTCAGCCACCATGTCAACCAGCTTCTTCTTCTCTCCCCGCTGGGGCACCTTCATACTCACCCTTCGCCCTCGCTTACCCTCCAACCATGAATTGATGACCTCTATATCCTGAGGCTCGGTCTGAAGCAGTATCCGGGGAGGCACATCGGGGGCAGAGCCATAGAACTGCTGAATAAAACTGGCCATGACCTGCCCCGGTTCCTCGTCTCGGGTGCCCTCAAGTACAAAGTGCTCTCGCCCGATGAGTTTACCGTTGCGTATAAAGAACACCTGTACACTGGCAACATTTTTCTCCATGGCGAAAGCGATCACATCTTCATCGTCCTTAGCGATAGAGGTGACCTTCTGCTCCTCACTGATACTTTCTATAGCGTGAAGCTGGTCACGCAGGGAAGCCGCCCTCTCGAACTGCAATGCAGCGGAGGCCTCCTCCATTTTGCGCTTCAGGTCGCGAAGTATCACATCCTGCTTCCCTTCAAGAAAAAGCACAACCTGGTCTATAATCTCGCGATATTCCTCTTTCTCTATCTCCCCGCTACAAGCCCCGACACATCGATGAATCGAGTAGTCGAAACAGGGGCGTGGTTTCCGGCCCGTGATCACCCACCTCGGCGAACAAAACCTGAAAATCTTCTTCAGGAGGTTGATGGTACTGTGCACCGATCTCGCACTAGCGAAAGGCCCGAAGTATCTACCACCATCATCCTCGAAACGCCTGGTGAGAAACACACGTGGCCACTCCTCATTGAGGCTGACTTTTATGTAGGGGTAACTCTTATCGTCCTTGAGCCTGACGTTATAGTAAGGACGGTGGCTCTTGATCAGGTTGCATTCCAGAATCATCGCTTCCTGTTCGGAATCAGCGACAATGAAGTCGATGTCCTGTGCCCGTGCCACCATCTTTCGAACCTTGGGCACAAGCGTGGAGGGAGGCCCTGAATACGAGCGGACGCGGTGGCGTAAACTTGCAGCCTTACCTACATAAAGCACCTTTCCCGCGCTATCCTTGAACAGGTAGACCCCGGGTTTTGCAGGCAGTGCCTTTAGCTGTTCATCGAGGCGACCAGGTTCCACAACTCCTATTTCTCCGGCACATCTGAAACGCGTCCTGCATTGATAACACCCTGCACACCCTCGATCTTGGAGAACAGACGACCAAGCTGCCCGATAGTGTTGATATCCAGGGTAAAGAATAAAGAGAGCATCTCATCTTTGCGCTCACCAATTGCAACAGAAGCTATATTCACTTTCTCTCCGGAGATGAGAGCGGTGATATTGTGCAGCAGCCCCACGCGATCCCAGGCGTCGACACGTATGGTGACCGGGAAAGAGAAGCCTGATTTCCCCCAGGACACCTTGATCAGCCTCTCCTTCTCGTCTTCGTTGAGAACATTAGGGCAGTCCTTACGATGAACAGTCACCCCCCTGCTGCGGGTAACAAAGCCAATGATCTCGTCACCGGGTACAGGCTGGCAGCATGGCGCAATATGGGTGAGCAGGTCTCCAGCACCAAGAACTCGAATCGCAGATGTCGGTTTCGCCTTGAGAGGAGTTGTCGTTGCTGTTGCGGTAGTCTGTGGCCGTTCTTCCGGAGCGGTAAGCTTCACGGCAATCATATGGGTACTGATGTCTCCACAACCAACGGCCGCCAGGAAATCATCCACACCTTCATACTTGAACAAACCTGAGATCCGCTCACGTTCAGCAAAGCTTACTCCCAGGCGGCGTAGTTCTTTCTCCAGGATAACCCGACCTCTCTCAATATTCTCCGACTTCTCCTGATGACGAAACCATTGCCTGATCTTCTCCCGTGCATGATGAGTATTCACATAACCGAGGTTGGGATTAAGCCAGTCCAGACTGGGCCCACGATCTGTTTTCGTCGCTTTGATCTCAACAGTGTCCCCATTTCGTAGCTGGTAATCCAGCGGAACCATTCTGCCGTTAACCTTTGCGCCAATACAGCGATGCCCGACTTCGGTATGAATACGGTACGCGAAATCGAGGGGCGTTGCTCCTTTGGGCATTTCTTTTATATCTCCCTTGGGAGTGTAGACGAATACCTGGCCCTGAAAGATATCCATTTTGATAGATTCAACGAATGACGCGCCACTCAGTTCACGCTGCCACTCCATAAGCTGCCTGAGCCAGGCTATCTTGTCCTCAAACCCCACATCCTTCTTCGTTCCTTCTTTATATTTCCAGTGAGCAGCTACCCCGTATTCAGCAATATGGTGCATATGATATGTGCGAATTTGAACTTCCAATGGCCTGGCACCCAAACTCATTACAGTACTGTGCAGTCCCTGATACATGTTCTCTCTGGGATTGGCAATGAAATCATCGAACCGATCAGGAAGCGGATGCCAGAGGTTGTGGACAACACCTAACACGCTGTAGCAATCATGAACGTTACTAACGAGCACACGTAAAGCGACCAGATCGTGAATATCGCTGAACTCCCTGCCCTGGGCGCTGTACTTCTCAACCTTCTTGTATACGCTGTGGATGCTCTTCAATCTCCCCGTTACTTCGGCCTTGATATTCTCCTTTTCGAGTTCCTCTTTAAGGATACGGCTTACCTGCAATATATAGCGCTCCCGCTTCACTCTACTATCGGTTATTAACTTGGAGGTCCGGTGATACATATCGGGCTGAAGATAGCTGAACGCCAGGTCTTCCAGTTGCCACTTTATCTGCCATATTCCCAGGCGGTTCGCCAGAGGCACATAGATCTCCATAGTCTCACGAGCTATCTTCTGTTGTTTTTCCGCAGAGAGCGCTTTCAGGGTGAGCATATTGTGCAACCTATCGGCCAGCTTGATGATCACGACTCTGATATCTTCAGCGGTAGCTATGAACATTTTGCGCAGGTTTTCCACCTGCGCATCGCTCTCTCCGATATTCGTGAGATCACCCTCCTGGACCTGGGCAGATATCTTGTCCAGCCGGGTCATCCCGTCTACCAGCTTCTTCACTTCGGTCCCGAAGCGTTCCTCGATCTTCTCCAGGGGTACGCCGCAATCCTCGGGGACATCATGGAGCAACGTCGCAGCGAGAGAATCCTCGTCGAGTTGCAGGTCAACCACAATCATCGCAGTCGCCAGCGGGTGCGTTATATAGGGCTCCCCCGACTTGCGAAATTGACCGTCGTGCGCCTCAAAGGCGAAGGCATACGCATCCTCTATCAAGGCAAGCTTATCCTCAGCGATGTACTCGCTCGCCTTCCCGATAAGGTCCTTTATGTCTGGATTCACGCTTTTGATATCCATTCTAATTCAAGTATATTCCACGAGTGCCTCCGATGCAATCTCATTCCTGAACAAACGTGCATCCTGGCAAGGGTAATGGATTATGTCTACTATTCCGAAAATAGACCTTAATTCCGTTCGGCCTGAGCCCTTCGATAAGCTCAGGACAGGCTTGTCGAAGGGCCGTTCATGGTTCGACGGGCTCACCACGAACGGTGCTC
>JAXHUK010000047.1:0-3296 GCA_034189725.1 Chloroflexota bacterium
GCCCGGTTGCTCGCAGAGAAGCCGATTCTGCCATCCTTGATCAAACGCAACGCCCGTCCCGTTGTCTCATGGGTCTGTACCTGCTTCAACCGGTTGGCCTCGAACAAGGCCTCGGTCCTGCTCCGGGATACCGAGAACACCTCCGCCTCCCCTGCGACCTTTTTCGCCTGTTCCAGTAGCTGTTCCATAACCTATCCTCTCTCCACTAGCAGCGCAGAGCGACCTGCTGCTTCTTGAATTATTTCATTAGCTTCTTGACTTCTTCCGCTGTTCAATCCGCATCCCTCAAATGAAACCACAAAGAGAATCGCCACTTAAACCCGGCTAATGCATGGATAATTTACCGTAGCCCCGAATGAATTCGGGGGCTAATTCCCTTGCTTAGCCCTCCAATAAATTGGAGATTTTACAAAATGGTCAAAAAGCAAAGCCGGGTGCACCCTTGCTTCCAGGGATTCTCGGATGTCAAGCTTATGCTATATGATTCTACAGGAAAGAGGTTGTTAATGAAACCCTCATCTCCAGGAGCCGCAGCCAGGGTATGAAAACAGGCTGTGATTACCACACGACCAGTCTCTTACCGTGCATTCGCTCATGTCATGCTGAGCCGCAGACGAAGCATCTCTGCTCGTTACTACAGGGAGATTCTTCGGTCGCGAGTGCTCCCTCAGAATGACGTTGAGGGAGGATGATTCACCAAGCCTGGGCTAACCTTCGTTCGCGGAGGCGGAGGCGGAGCTGAACTTGAGACTACACGACGGGGCACCTTTGCAGACTTGCTCCTGCAACTCAAAACGTATATCGTCACCGAACTCAGCGGCAAAGACCGAGTACTGCGTAGTGCATACGCGGGTCCCTACTCTCCCGGAGTACTGTTCTCTGCCCGATTTGACCATTGCATCATGCCAGTGGCATTGCTTGAATACTATGGTAAACCCGTCACTATCCCTGTCAACCTCGAGATCGAAACCCTCCAGGTCGAGCAACGTCGTTAAACATTCAAGCAGGCCATCCATGCCGTTGCCTATCCCACCCATTGATTTGAGCATACGCGCCTGCATTTTGGGGAGAATGCTCCATACCGCTTCATCGACGTCAAGGGCGACATCGAACCCGTATTTCTCCTCGACCTTCATGAACCACAACCCGTCTGCTTTGCCGAAGCTCTGCTCCCAGTACGATGCTATCTGCTCAGCGGTTAGTTTAATCATTGCTCTCCTGGGGAACTGCTATCACGTCATTATTTCTGACATTGCCCCGTGCCAGCGATGCGAAGATGCCGCCGAAACAGGCAACTGCGAAGACAATAAATGCCACCCTCATTGCTTTCACGTAGAGGTCGTGGTACTCGGGGGTTATCTGCACCCTGCCAATGAACAAAGCCAGCAACATCATGACAATGCCCATACTGAGCATCATCCCGATCTGACGCATCGTTGCCAGCGTCGCCGAGGCTACCCCTAAAAACCTGTAGTCGACGGAACTCATAACGGCGTTCGTGTTGGGAGAGGAGAAAATGGCAAGGCCCAAACCAACGATAACCAGGCCTGCGATAAGGAATACCATCGACGTTTGGCCATCCAAGAAAATAAAGAAGGCAAGCCCAACCGCTGTGATACCCATTCCCGCAGAGGCAAGCACACGTGGCTCGATCCTATCTGAAAGCCTGCCGGCAACTGGAGAAACGACCGCCATCACTACTGGTTGAGCGATCAGGATTAAGCCCGCAATTTGAGGGGGAAATCCTTTAACCATCTGCAGGTAGATACTGAGCAAGAACCCTATAGCAAATGTCGCGCTGTAGTTGATCAGCGCTGCCAGGTTGGAAAATGCAAATACAACGTTACGCCGGAAAAGGTCGATGTGCAAAACAGGGCTTTGTACCCTCAGTTCCCACCACACAAATGCCACCAGCGCCGCTACACCCACAAGGATAAGCCATGCCGCCGATAGCTCGGGCAACAGGGAGAATCCGTACATCGTGGTTATGATCATCACGCCATAAATCAGCGAGCCCCAGAAATCGAACTTTTCCCCACGTGCTGCAGCCCACTCCCCCTTGAGCCTCCAGAGTACGAGAATGAATACCGCAAAGCCCAACACGACATTGACGATGAATATACTTCTCCACCCCAGGTATTGTGTCATCAATCCACCTATAGGGGGGCCAAGAGAGAGACCGAGATATACCGCAGCGACATTTATCCCCAGTGCTACACCTCTCTGTCCCACGGGGAACACGGAGGTCAGAATGGCGACACTGGTGCCAAATATCATCGAGCCACCGATCCCCTGTACTATTCGGGCAGCAATGAGCATCGTTCCCGATGTCGAAACGGCACAGAGAACGGAGGAAAGCGTGAAAACCAGTATGCCGATGGTAAATATTCGCTTTCTGCCATAAATATCCGCTATTCTGCCGAAGGGGACGAGGAAGGTGGACGAGGCCATGAGGAAGGCGAGGTTGATCCATCCGAGCAACACCGCATCCATCTCGAATTCAGCGCCAATCGAGGGCAACGCAATGTTGAGCGAAGAGCCCATAAAAGGCGTAACGAAAACGGCCAGGGTGGCCGCAATCAGAACGTAAATCCTGCTCGATTCATTGTTTGAGTTCATACTGAGCACGATAATCCTGAAGTGAAATCAGGGTGATTGATAGGTGATCAAGGTTTGTAATCCGAGGGTAACTGGGCAACAATGACAGGACTTTGAATCAGTACTTGAACAGATCCATACTCAGATATCGTTCCCCCCTATCTGGCAAGACCGTGACAACTTTGCTGAATCCATATTTCTCAGCCACCTTCAGGGCAACCAGCATATTTGCCCCTGAGCTTATTCCCACCAGTAAGCCATAGTTACGGCAGAGTTTTCTCGCCATAGTAACAGCTTCTTCGCTCTCGACCGTAATCACCTCATCGACCTTGCTCATGTCCACGAGTTTGGGGATGAAACCATCGCCAATACCCTGAATCTTGTGCTCCTTGATCCTGACGTCGCTTCCGCCGAACATGACAGCAGCCTCTTCAGGTTCCACAGCGACAATTTTCAGGTTGGGATTACCCTCTTTCATCACGTTTGAAATGCCCATGAGCGTTCCACCGGTGCCCACACCGGCCACAACAGCATCCGCTGCGCCTATTGCCGCCAGGATCTCCCTACCGGTCTTCTCTTGGGCAACAATATTGCTGGGATTACTGAACTGCCGTGCTACAAACATGTTGGGGCCCTTAGCGATCTCCTCGGCCTTCTCTATAGACTCCCGAAGACTGCCACTCTTCGAGGTAAGCACC
>JAXHUK010000048.1:0-7409 GCA_034189725.1 Chloroflexota bacterium
TCACAATATCGGTGACCTAGCCGATCCTATAGAGTGCGACGTTGGAAACACCACAGTAACATTCGTACAACCCGCAGCCGATGGCACCGCTACCGGTTTGGCTGCTGATTTGGATGTAAACGTCTATTTTGCAGCAGATGGATCAAATAATAAGACATATTTGCCCGCAAGCTACCCCATCCTGAACTGGACTGTAGCCGTCACCCCTGACGTCACCGAGATCCATGCTAACGCCATCGGAAACGGCACTTTGTACAATGGCTTTTGCAGTGGTGCATACATAAATAAAGATATAGCCGCTACCATACTGTGGCCTGAGATCGAGGTCACCAAGGTGGCCAATACCACTATCTCAAAAGCAGGCGATTCCATCCTCTATACCATTACCGTGCAAAACAATACGGTTAATAGTGGTCCCGTGGGCACCCTCACCTTGGTGAGCATTGACGATAGCCTGATGGGCAACCTTACCTCCTTTTTCTCACCCACCCTGGCACAAGGCGCTTCGGAGAGCCATGACTTCGACTATGAGGTAAAGCCCGGAGACCCTGATTCTCTGGAAAATATAGTGACAGTTACCTACAATGATGTTTCTGACTTTGCGGTGAGCGACACCGCCTCTGCAACAGTAAACCTGGTGCATCCCAGTATCGAGGTCACCAAGACTGCAGATAAAGCCATCTGTGATGTCGGCGATACGGTGGAGTTCTGTGTTACCGTGGAGAACACCGGTGATGTCGAACTTATCCTGGACACCTTCACCGACGACCTCATGGGAAATATCTCACCCAACTTCAGTGCTACCCTGGCTAGCGGCGCCGATGAGACCTATTGTTACGACTACGTGACAACGACTATCGGCCTGTTGACAAACACTGCCGTGGCTCACTACGACGTCGCAAATCTGCCCAACGATATCACCGACGACGGTTATGCTGAGGTCGATGTACTACTCCGAGGCGGAGACCTGATGATATTCAAGTATAAAGATAGCGACGGCGACGGAACGGAAGGCTATCAGCCCGGAGAGGGAGACCATGGACTCGGCGGCTGGAACTTCACTGTCGAAGGCCCTGGGGCTTACTCCTGGTCAGGAGACACCGCCAGCGATGGTTATATTATCCTTTCCGGTCTCGAAGTTGGCACTTACACCGTGACTGAAACATTGAAGTTAGGCTGGACGAATACCGATCCCGGCGGCGTTGCACCCTACAGCAAAACCGCTGCGGTGCCAGAAGGGGGGTCTACCACGGTGATGTTCGGGAACTGGGCTCCCACTGCCTGTCTCGAAATATTCAAATTCGAGGATGCCAACAGTGATGGAACGTGGGACCCCGGAGAAGAAGGACTACCAAACTGGCACTTCGTGATAACGGATTCCTTCGGTGTTGCTGTCGATGAGGGGTATACCGATGCCGATGGATTGCTCGTCATCGAAGACCTCCTTCCTGACATCTACACTGCTACAGAAACACCAAAGGTGAACTGGCACAATACCACACCACTGGAGCAGACAGTTACCGTAGAACCAGGCCCTTGTGCCAGATTGGATTTCGGCAACAGAGAGAATCTCCGTGACCTTCCACCTATGGTTCCCACCATGGGACAGTGGGGTATAATCGCCCTGGTTTCTCTACTGGCGTTGTCGCTAACCTGGACAGTGTTGAGAAGAAGGCGCGCCCACGAACAAGCGTAACTCGCTGAGAAACAACCGTAAAGCATAGCCAGAGGCCCCGCCCTTCAGGGCGGGGCCTCTTATTTTTGTATGCCCGGCGTCAACATCAATCCTCCATCCAGTCACAGCCGGATAATGGTCTCGCCAACATGCTTTTGACAGAACATTATCGGACTAGTACAATTCAGGGAATAACCAACAAAAGAAGGAGGTGGTCAATAAGGTCGTTTTTGTAGTAGTGGCAACAGTTATCGTGGTAAAGGGACAATAGGGAAATTCTAATAAGGAACTCACTTTTGGAGGTAGAAAGAATGACCAATAAACGAAATCCCCTGCATACTCGTTTTTGTGAAATGTTCGATATAGAGTACCCCATAGCTGCCTTTACTCATTCCGCAGATACGGTTTATGAAGTGTGTAACGCAGGCGGACTCGGCGTCCTGGGCATGGGGATGGGCGTAGGATCTTTTCGCGGTAAAACTGCCGCTGAGCACCTTGAGGAATCAATCAAGCTCATACGATCGAAAACATCACAGCCGTTTGGGGTCGATATGCTGCTGCCCGATTCAAAAACAATGCCAAAGGGCATTGGTAAAATGTCAGTCGATGACGCGAGGAACCTGATACCCGAGGAGATCACCCAATTCGTAAAGCAGATAAGAGAAGACGCCGGCATCCCTGAAATAAAGGGGACTGATTCAGCACAGTCACTGTTTGGAATGATGAGCGGGAAATCGATAAACGACGTTTTGGAAGTCATGTTTGAATATAAAGTGCCGGTTTTCGCCGCCGCATTGGGTACTCCACCAACTATGGTTGAAAAGATGCACCAGAATGGGATGAAGGTCATCTCACTGGTGGGGAGAGTAAAACACGTCCCCCGCGTGATCGCTGCGGGCACAGATATTATAGTAGCCCAGGGATACGACGCCGGAGGCCACACTGGAGAGATCGGCACTCTCAGCCTGGTACCCCAGGTAGTAGATGCCGTGAAAGCACAGGCACCGGATATGCCCGTGCTCGCCGCCGGTGGAATAATGGATGGGAGAGGTCTCGCCGCAGCTCTCGCCCTTGGCGCAGATGGGGTGTGGACAGGGACGACGTGGCAGCTAGCCCTCGAGCACGACCTGAAGCTGCCCCTGAAGCAGAAGATATTGAATGCCAGTCAGGATGAGACGATACGGCAGAAGTTCCTTAGCGGAAAAACTGCCCGCGTCATAAAAGACCGCTGGGTAGACGCCTGGTTGCAGCCGGGAGCCCCGGCGCCGCTACCCATGCCTCTACAAATGATGGTATCCATGCCAATCACATGGGCAGCCGAAAAGGCCGAGAAATGGGATTATACACCGACACTATCAGGACAAGGAGTTGGTCTGGTTAAAAATCTTCGAAGTTGCCGTGAAATCATGACGGACTATGTAAATGGCGCTCTCGAGGTCATGGAGAAATTCCAACTGAATGATCGATAGCGCCCGAAAATAACTTTTGGAGGTGGAAGGATGGCCAACAAACGAAATCCCCTGCATACTCGTTTTTGTGAAATGTTCGATATAGAGTACCCCATAGCTGCCTTTACTCATTCCGCAGATACGGTTTATGAAGTGTGCAACGCAGGCGGACTCGGCATTCTGGGCATGGGAATGGGACTGGCGGGGACAGGCAGTGCCCGAGGGAAGACCCTGGCCCAACACCTGGAGGAGTCGATAAAGCTTATCACATCCAAGACATCGAAACCATATGGTGTCGATATGCTGTTACCAGGTTCATTACCAGCAGACATTGGCAAAATGACCGCCAGTGACGCGAAGAAATCGATACCCGATGAGCAAAAGAGGTTTGTGCAACGGTTAAAGGAAGAGGCCGGAATTCCGGACTTAAAGGGAACCGATCCCGGAGATTCTATCTTCGATACAATGAGCGGGAAGGCCATAAATGATGTCCTGGAAGTGATGTTCGAGTATAAAGTGCCAGTATTTGCCGCAGCGCTGGGCACTCCTCCGGAGATGGTTGAGAAGATGCACAACCATGGGATGAAGGTCATTTCGTTGATCGGTAGGGTGAAGCACGCCTCCCGTGTGATCGCTGCGGGCACAGATATCATAGTGGCTCAAGGTTACGATGCTGGAGGCCACACCGGAGAGATCGGCACTCTCAGCCTGGTACCCCAGGTAGTAGATGCTGTACGGGCACAGGCACCGGATATGCCCGTGCTCGCCGCCGGTGGCATAATGGACGGGCGAGGCCTTGCCGCAGCCCTCGCCCTGGGGGCAGATGGGATATGGACGGGCACAATATGGCAGCTAGCCCTTGAGCATGACCTCAAGATGCCCCTGAAGCAAAAGATACTGAGCGCCAGCCAGGACGAGACCCTGAGACAGAAATTCCTCACCGGCAAGACCGCTCGCGTTATCAAGGATCGCTGGGTCGAGGCATGGCTTGAGCCTGGAGCACCTCCTCCATTACCCATGCCCTTCCAGATGATGTTATCTATGCCACTCACCTTTGCCGCCGAAAAAGCCGAGATCTGGAACTATACACCCGCAATTTCAGGCCAGGGAGCCGGTCTGGTAAAGGAACTGAGGAGTTGTCATGATATCATGAAGAATTATGTCGATGGTGCTCTTGAGGCCATGGAGAAGTTCCAATTGGGAGAACGCTAGAGTACTATCCTTGCAACGAATTATGCATCCACGCCGTGCATGCATGAGCTATTTCACGAGAATCATCCACACCCATTCGCCATCGACACCACGGAGGATAAAAACACTGCCCCCCCTCACACTGTCTTCTCTCCCTTGACGGGTGAGGGTGTCAATGGTATTTTCATAACACGAATGGCCGAGGGAAAATCCCTCGGCCATTCGTGTTGACAGTCTACATAGAAAGCCGCTAAAATATACCTAAGAATGCGCATATAGCGTTACAAAGTCGCGGGTATCTAGGTCAAAGGTGCCTACCCTGCCATGCACAGTTTGATCAAAACATTCAAAGCCCTTACAGATGAGACCAGGCTCAGAATCCTGAACCTGCTTCTGGAGAAAGAGTGCTGTGTCTGTGAAGTGATGCAGGCTCTCGATATCTCACAAACCAGGTCATCACGCAATCTGAACATCTTGTATGATGCCGGCTTCCTCAAGATGAGAAAGGACGGTTTGTGGTCGCTCTATTCAATAGATGAGGAGAAACTGGAAGGATACTTCCCGTATCTGATTGACGCGGTGAGAAACGGGCTTGAGGGTAACGAGACAACTGCTCTGGATAGAGAACGCCTCAGTAAAGCCGAGCGAGTAGGCCCTCACTGTGTTAAAAAGATATCATGCTAGTTTTTGGGCATTATTTGCGGTAATGCGCATTTAGGGTTACTGCTGACGAGCCCTCGACAGTACCCTAAGAAAGCCACATAACTACAATTTTCAGGAGTGTAGAATGAGCAGTGAGGCTCAGGACAGGAAAAGTACCGGGCTTTCCACAATAGATCGCTTCCTCACGTTATGGATATTCCTGGCAATGGGCTTAGGGGTAGGCCTGGGATACCTGGTCCCTCAAGTCTCCGATTTCATCTCATACTTTCAGGTTGGCACTACTTCCATACCCATCGCCGCAGGGCTGATCTTAATGATGTACCCGCCTTTAGCCAAGGTCAGATATGAGGAATTGGGCAAGGTTTTCCGCAACTGGAAGATATTGGGACTTTCGCTGATACAGAACTGGCTTATAGGGCCAGTGCTCATGTTCCTGCTGGCCATCGGATTCCTCGGTTTCTTATGGCCGAATCCAGACTACATGGTCGGCCTGATCATGATCGGGTTAGCCCGCTGCATCGCTATGGTCATCGTATGGAACGAACTGGCCAAAGGGGACTCGGAATACGCTGCCGGACTCGTAGCCTTTAACTCGATATTCCAGATACTCTTCTACTCTGTTTATGCTTACGTATTCATAACTGTGCTCCCCGGATGGTTTGGCCTGGAGAGCAATGTCGTGAACATCACCATGGGACAAATAGCCCAGAGTGTATTTCTCTACCTTGGTGTTCCATTCTTTGGTGGCATGATCACGCGTTTTGTACTGATCAGACGTAAGGGACGAACATGGTACGAGGATAAGTTCATTCCCAGGATCAGCCCTATCACATTGATAGCACTTCTTTTCACCATAGTTGTGATGTTTTCTTTGAAGGGCGATATCATTATCGAACTTCCTCTCGATGTCGTTCGCATCGCCATCCCACTACTCATCTACTTCGTGTTGATGTTCTTTATTTCGTTCTACATGGGCAAGAGAATCGGCGCTGGCTACTCCAAGACGACCACAATCGCTTTCACTGCTGCCAGCAATAACTTCGAACTGGCTATAGCGGTGGCGGTGGCCGTATTCGGCATCAACTCAGGGCAGGCATTTGCTGCCGTCATAGGCCCACTGGTAGAGGTGCCGGTACTCATCGGCCTGGTGAACGTGGCCCTTTACTTCCGGCGACGGTATTTCGAGCAAAAAGAATAACCTCTGCGTAGTGCTGCTTGTGCGGAAAAAGCTCCGTAGTGCCCTTATCAATTCCCGTATTTGCATGGAACAACCATGTTTGTTATATTAGCTAATGAACTCGCCCACAATCATACTGAGCATCACCATACGTGATACCCCTATTATCGAACTAAAGGAACAAGATGGAAACCGAAGTTATCATGCCCACGTTAGGAGAATCGGTAAAAACAGGAATGATAATGCAGTGGAACAAGAGTGAAGGCTCCCCGGTGCAAAAAGGAGAGTCCCTTTTTGTGGTAATGACTCACAAGGCAGCCTTTGAGGTCGATGCCCCGGTATCAGGTATTCTTAGCAAGATACTTGTGGAAAAGGGGACGATGGTGCCTGTGGGGAAGGTTATTGCCTATATACTGCAATCCGATAAATAGCTGAAGATTAGTTCTGGAGTTGACTCTCAGCACCACGCTGCAATCCGGATTCATAATACATTCCCTTTCAGGCTGTAGACCAAAAACGTTAGGCTAAGTCACTGTGGCAGAAATTCAAGACGCCTGCAAAAAAAGGAGCTGTCGATTGAGTCGTATGGGCTGTGTTGACTTTACCGAGGCTTCGCAACTGCAAGACGAGCTCCAACGACTTCGACAGGCAAACAAAACCTCTGACGTGATCCTGTTTCTGGAGCACCCACCTGTAATAACAATCGGTATAGCTGGTGGAGAGCAAAATGTCATAATCCCCAGGGATATACTGGCTCAGGAGGGCATTCCGATTTCGCATACGGACCGTGGTGGGAGTGTAACATATCACGGTCCGGGGCAATTGATAGTATACCCGATAATCGATCTGAATAGTGCCGGCCTTAACATCCATACATTCATGCTGAACCTGGAGGAAGCTATCATACGGGTGCTGAACGATTTTTCCATTGCCGGACATCGTAATCCCCAATACCCGGGAGTCTGGGTAGAACAGCAGAAGATCGGTGCCATTGGAGTGCGGGTGAGGCATTGGATCACCAAACATGGAGTTGCCCTGAATGTAAACAACGACCTCAAGCCCTTCTCCTACATTCACGCCTGTGGTATCGAGGATAAGGGAGTAACGTCTATGCGGCAGTTGTTGGGGCATGAAGTAGATCGTGAAGATGTAATACGCAGTATGATCGATCATTTTTCCCAGGTTTTCGATATGTCAATTATCGAGCAGTAGTCGCTCTATAACGAGGATCATTGTGATATCCAGAGAACATCCG
>JAXHUK010000049.1:0-6062 GCA_034189725.1 Chloroflexota bacterium
ACTCTCAGAACAATCATCACAAAGAGATATATGAAGTAGCAAAGTCCTTGCTGACTAACCCACAGTAAATGAGGATGTCAACAGGAGAGGGCGTAGGTTGCTATGTTAATTATTCTCATTTGAAGGCTAACCAGTCACTACATTCAACTGCACTACCTAACTCGATTGATTTGTGTTCAGCGGCCAACTTATGTTTTAGAGTAATCAAACATATTCTGCAAGCGAGATGTAGCGGGCTCAATTAGGGCATTGAGTAGCTGTATATACGTTCTATGACAGAAGCAACAAATTACCTTTACTTCACCAGCAGGCAAGATTGGAGGGCCTGGCTGGAAAAGAATCATGCCCTTGAGAAAGAAGCCTGGCTTGTACACTACAAGAAGCATACGGGTAAATACGGCCTCTCTTATGAAGACGCGGTGGAGGAAGCATTGTGCTTCGGATGGATCGATGGTCTGCTAAAAAGCCTCGATAGCGAGAGATACGCCCTCAGATATTCACCAAGAAAAAGCAAAGCCGTCTGGGCTGAATCAAACAAGAAAAGAGTTGAAAAACTGATTGCGCAAGGTTTGATGACAGAAGCAGGGCTAAAAACTATCAGACAGGCAAAAGAAAGCGGCGAATGGGACAATGCAACATGGAGAGAGACGCTGGAAATTCCGCCGGACCTGGCAGAAGCACTGGCATCCCGGAAAGGTGCCATGCAAAATTTCCAGAGATTGACGCCATCCCGACAGAAACAGCTTATCTGGTGGATAACCAGTGCCAAAAGAAAAGAAACACGCGAAAAGCGCATCAATGAAACCCTTCAGCTAACAGGATGATGTCATTCTGACCCTGAACGAAGTGAAGGCGAAGAATCTCTGGCTTGTTACTACGGGGAGATTCTCCGGTCGCAAGTGCTCCGACCCACATGTAGGGGCACGGCGCGCCGTGCCCCTACCCACAGAGTAATGCCACTCCTGCGAAAGCAGGAGTCCAGCACACATAACGCCGTAGCGAATGTCCCAGCCTACCCACGTACATCCATGTCATTCTGACCCTGAACGAAGTGAAGGGGAAGAATCTCTGCTTGTTCACACGGGGAGATTCTCCGGTCGTGAGCACTCCCCCAGAAAGACATGCTACTACCACTCCTGCGAAAGCAGGAGTCCAGGGCATGCAAGGCTCATATGCACCACTATCGATTCCCGCAGATGTACCCTCCTATTCACAGCGTATCCCTGTTATACTATATCTTAGTGCAGGCTCTCACTCTAAACCCAGGAAGGGAATTTCCTCGTTATGCCCGAACGTTCACAAAAGACAGCGAAGCTAAAATCTCAGGATAACTGTGGCATTTGCGGTACTCCACTGGTTTACGGGACGGAGTCCAACGACCTGTGCTGTGTATTCTGCGGCGAGACGCATAGTGCAGCTATCTACTGCCCGGAAGGCCACTACATCTGTGATTCCTGCCATGAGCAGGAGGCGCTGGAGATACTGGGGCAGGTGTTGAGATCCACAACCTCCATGAACCCTGTGGAGATCGTAGAACGCGTGATGTCCCACCCTGCGGTGCCGATGCATGGGCCGGAGCATCACGCAATAGTGCCTGCCGCTCTGGTGGCTGCGGTGCGCAATGCAGGTTATCCCGTCCCCGAGAATGCGGTGGAAACGGCCCTTTTACGAGGGGCACAGGTACCTGGCGGATGGTGTGGATTCTATGGCGCATGTGGTGCTGCAATCGGCGTAGGTGTAGCGGTCAGCGTTCTCACTGAAGCCACGCCTCTCACTGGCGAGCAACGGGCTCTGGCCAATGAAGCAACCGTGTTTGCACTCGGTAAGACGATCGATGGCCATTCTCGCTGCTGTAAGAGAGCAAGCCGCAAAGCCCTGGAGGCAAGCATCGAGTTCCTGCGGGACAGAATGAACATCGTTTTGCCTGCGGGAGATCACATTGAATGTGGCTATTCAGAGCGCAACCGACAGTGCCCCAAGGAGCAGTGTTCATACTATGTGCCCTGAACGAGGTCAAACAGCAATTTGGGGATAAAACAAGGGGACTGAAACGTATATCAGTCCCCTTGCCAGTTGTCAGCAAAGCGCTACAGCGAGATTACCTTTATCCGTTCATAGGAGTAAACACCGTCTTCCTCAACTACCTTCCATACCTCGTAGTAGCCGCCTAACCTGTCTCCGTTGTCAGCGAAGGTTATCGTGCCGCTGATACCGGAATAATCCTGCCCTATTGTCGTTAGCGCTGCGCTGATTGCAGCCCCATCATCATAGCCAGCCTGCTCGATAGCCAGAGCTGCCAGACTCATGGCATCATACGCATTCTCTGCATACACGCCGGGGGCGTGACCAAATTCAGCTTCAAAAGCAGCGGCGAAGTCATCGTAGGCTGACCCTTCGGGTGCTGCAGGTTTTGTTCCGATAACCGCCTTCGACATAAATTCAGCGGCTTCTGCCATCTCCAGTGTGGCCTCGGCATACACACCTTCGGAGGTTATCCACTGTGCAGTATCCATGCCGAGCTCGAGGGCTTGCTTGTATACTATCTGGGCATCGTCACCGTATCCAACGTGTAGTACAACATCAGGATTGCTGTCTTTGATGATCTGGAGCTCGGTAAGGTAGTCCAGTTTCACAGGGTCATACCGTGCAGTGGACACTATCTCCACCGTCAGCGCATCCTCCAGCACTTCTTCAATACCCACACCGTACTGGTTATCCATGACGAAAATGGCAGCCCTTTCATAGCCACCTTCTTCGACAAGCTGGGCCATTGCTACACCCTGAAATGCGTCGGTGGGAGCGGTACGGAATACAAATTCACGCCACTCCTGGTCTGCAATATCAGGGGATGTAGCTGACGGAGAGATTATTACCACTTCCCTCTCTCCGACGTAGGGGCCGGCAGCAAGTGTCGCTCCACTGATCATTGGCCCAATAATTACCTTAACACCATTTATCTCAACCAGCTTTTTCACTGCCTCAAGCCCTGTTGTTGCCTCTGTCGCGCTGTCCT
Source organism: Chloroflexota bacterium (assembly GCA_034189725.1). Lineage (GTDB taxonomy): Bacteria > Chloroflexota > Dehalococcoidia > SZUA-161 > SZUA-161 > JAXHUK01. Next base: position 3,014 of record JAXHUK010000049.1, read on the forward strand.
CAGTAATAAGTCTGAGATGGCTGCCATTTACTCCCCCGGCAGCGTTTATCTCATTGATTGACAGAAGCGCTCCGTCCCTGATATCAGGCCCCATACCAGAGAGACCACCGGTGAGACACATCACTGCACCTATAGTAATCTCCGGGGCTTCGGTTGCCGTCGGCTCAGCGGTTGCCGTCGGCTCAGCAGTTGCCGTCGGCTCAGCGGTTTCAGTCGGCTCAGCGGTAGCCGTCGGCGTTGGAGTTGCTTCTTCCCCACCATCACAACCAACAGCGCCGATAATAAGAGACAACATCAACGAGAGGGCGACAATCGCCAAAATACCTTTCTTTACCATTTTGCCTCCTTTCTCACGATAAATCTGTCCCCCCTTTCCTTTTTTCCCTCAGATGGTACTACGACATCGTATTCAAGTCAATAGCACCTGGATTGTCTCCAGCACACCTTCGCCTTTATGAGTCCAGGCCTAAATAACGATGCTTAACATCAGAATCGGAGAGGATGGATTTAGATTCACCCTCCATAACACAAACACCCTCGACGAGAATGTAACCACGGTGGGAATTATCCAGGGCTTTTTTAACATTTTGCTCGATCATCACTATTGCCACGCCGCTTTGTCTGACATCCTCTATCTTTGATAAAATGGTGCTTACAGCTTTCGGTGATACTGATGCCAGTGGTTCGTCAAGCAACATAACCCTGGGAGCGGCCATCATAGCTCTGGCCATAGCCAGCATCTGTCTTTCACCACCGCTCAGATTTCCCGCCCAGGCTTTTTTCCTTGCTTCCAATTCGGGAAACAGCCGATAGATATCGTTAATATCGGATTTAATCGACGTTCCATCACGTCGAATGTATGCCCCCATCTCCAGATTCTCGTTAACAGTAAGGTTGGCAAACACATTATTGCTCTGGGGTACATACGCGATACCCAGCTTCACCGCCTTATCCGAAGTTATCCCTGTGATATCCCGTTCCTGATAAATAACACGACCATTGAATATTTTGGCGAAGCCGAGGAGACTTTTAATGAGCGTCGATTTACCACTGCCATTGGGACCGACAATTGCCACTATCTCACTCTCATCCACCCTCAGGGAAACACCGTGGACGATCGTGACATCCCCGTAACCAGCCTCAACATTTTCCACAGTAAGAATCGTCGCCACCTATGATTCTCCTATATATATATCATAGAAATCGTGACTGTGAATTACCTCCCCGGGATTCCCCTCGAGTGCTATACTGCCTTTGTTCATGACGTAAATCCAATCGGCAAACTCCATAAGTATCTCCAACCTGTGCTCGATAACCAGGAAGCTCGTCCCCCTCTGTCGAAACTCCTCGATCTTCTCGAATATTTTTCTTCCGAGGACGGGATTAACCCCGGCTGCCGGCTCATCTAGCAGTAGCAGCTCTGGATCGGCCATAAGTGCTCTGCCGATCTCCAGCAACTTCCTCTGACCGCCGGACAATTCGCCAGCCGGCGCAAAGCATAGATGGGCTATGTCCAACAGTTCAAGGATTTCCATTGCCTTGTCAGCGAGTTCCCTTTCCTGATGCTGCCAGCCTTTTCTGAAGAAGACGCTGTTGAGAAGGTTGTTACCCTTATGCTCCCGCGCCGCCAGAAGCATGTTGTCCAGGGTGGTTAGTTGAAAGAACAGACGGGGAAACTGAAAGGCATTTACTACACCCTTGTTGAACACCTGATGAGGAGCCAGATTATCTATACGGTCATGGTTGAAGTGGACGCTGCCACGATCAGCTTTTTGCAAGCCATAGATGATACTGAACAGCGTCGTTTTTCCACTACCATTGGGGCCTACCAGTCCAACGATACTATTCGGGCCTACGTTGATATTCACCCCGCTGACTGCCCGGAGGCCACCAAAGCTTTTGTCGATGTCCCTTACTCTGAGGAGTGTCTCTTCCATTGTGATGCCTTTTCCGATGCTTTTGTTGTTATGCGGCTTTCTTTGAGTAACCCGCCCGGTCTATAGAGCAGAATCAGTATAATTAGCACGCCCAGTAGTATGTACTGTAAGTTATTGGGATCAACTGGTAACGAAACATAATCTTTGATTATAATTGTGCCACGGTTGAATAACGTCACCAGGGCAGCACCCAACAACACGCCCCAGTTATTAGCCGGCCCCCCTAACAAGACCATGATCCACACTGTGAAAGTAACCATGGGCATGAACATGTACGGTTCAACGTACCCCGTATACTGGGCAAAAAGTGCACCGCCGATTCCAGCTATCGCCGATCCCATGAAGAACACTTGAGCTTTATACCTGAGCCTGCTCTTACCCAGCGTAGAAACAGCTATGTCGTCTTCTCGTATCGCTCGCATTATTCTACCATAGGGTGAATTAGTCAGAAGCTGGACAAAGACAAAACATAGAGCGAGGCAGATGAAAACCAGACCCACCTGAGCTAACATAGTCATGCGGAAGGATGCATCTTCCAGGTTTATAGCCTGCGGAACGGTAATTCCCCAGACTCCATTGGCAATCCAGTGCTCTGCTTTGACTATGGTTCGTATAATTTCTCCAAAGGCAAGAGTTACTATAGCGAGATAGTCCTCCCGTAATCTCAGAGCTGGCAAAGCAATGAGTGAACCAATGAGCCCTGATACCAGCGCTGCGATAATAATGCAGAGGATGAAATGAACACCAGCCTCCGTCAATATAGCATATGTGTAGGCCCCGGTAAGGAAAAAAGCTACCTTGCCAAAATTCCCCAGACCGGTGAAGCCGTATTCCAGGTTCAGACTCAGAGCAACTATGCCAAAAATGCCAATGAAAACTATGGTCTGCAGAACATAAATGAGCGGATCCATACTAGTTCCCTCTGAACATCCTGCTCAGTCCTTGAGGTCTGATGAGCAGCGTTACGATTAAGATGACAAAGGCGATAGCCATACGGTACTCTGTGGATATTCCTGCTGAAGCCAGGAGTGCCACACCCACATTCTCGACAAAGCCAATAATAAAGGCGGCAGCAACCGCTCCATAGAAGCTGCCGATGCCACCCAGTATGG
>JAXHUK010000005.1:0-11092 GCA_034189725.1 Chloroflexota bacterium
TTTGTTTTTCAGAACGTGCTGTTCACCGAATCGGTGGAGGAGTCCATTGAAATAATGAAGGACCAGCGCCCCCATATTGTTGTGACCGCCTCGGGCATGTGCGAATTCGGCCGCATCCTGCACCACCTGCGGTACAAGATTCACAACGAGAAAAACGCCATTCTGATCGTGGGATACATGGCGGAAAATACCCTGGGCCGGCGCATTCTGGAGCAGGGCACCGAATACCAGCTGTCCGGCAGAAAAGGGGAACCGCCCATGATGCGTATTCTCGGAAAGGAATATCCGCTCAAGGCCCGGGTGGAGAACATCGGCGGGTTTTCCGCCCATGCGGACAAGCACGAACTGATGCGCTTTGTAAAGCAGTCCAACCTTGACATTCGAAGGGCCGTTGTGGTCCATGGTGAGAAGGAACAGTCCGCCTGTTTTGCAAAGAGCCTGAAAGCAGAGGGGATTGATGCCGTGGTGCCCCGGCGGGGGCAGACGATTGCCGTTTGAGCGGCGCAGGCGACAAAATGCGAGGCGTTTTTTTATAGTGGTTATTGGTGTTGACAATGGTTGTGATATGACATTATACTCCTTCAAAATTACTGTTTAAAAGATATTTCAACCGATCACTGGACCGGGACCGGGCATGAAAAAAGAACAGGAGTTGACCTCCACAGAGCGTCTTCTAAATAAAATCAAAGACAGTTCCCCCGATCCCACTGCTATTGCAGCTTCCCAGCCGGATGCGGTTCCTTCAGGTGCGACCCCCACCTTCCGGCCCCGCCGGAAACCGGCGTTGTCCTCTACCCTTTTTCCCCGCTCGGCCAGAAGCGCACCCACCGGCATTATCTTTGGAAAGGAGTCCTTTTCCATCGTGACGTCCGGTACCGGTGTCGATGGCGGCGCCTATGTGGCCGATATCCAAAACATTTCTTATCCGGCCGGCGTTGATCTTTTCTCTGAAGGATTTGACGACATCCTTTCCAGGGCTCTGGCCGGTCTGGATCCGGCCCGTCTTTCCCGTGTCTGGTGCGTACTGCCGGACACTCTGGTGGACATCCGCTACCTCAAGCTGCCCAGAACCACGGGGGACAACCTGGCAAGCGCCGCGTTCTGGAGCTACAAAAAAGAGGTGGTGGCCGATGAAAAAGACATCGTGTTCGATTTCGAGGCGGTTGATGAAATAACCGAGCGGGGGGTGGACAAGCTGGGGGTCTGCGCCTACAGTGTTCACAAGGACGTGGTGGCGCGGACGCGGGAAGTGCTGGAGGGGGCCGGCTGCGTTGTTGAGGGAATTACGTCCGGGGCCTTTGCCCTTCAAACCCTGGTCAAGAGCCGTGCCCTTCGGCCCGACATTGAAAACATCTGCTGTGTTCACGTGGGCCGGGAGGCGTCGGCCATTCATATTTTTTCCGGAGCCAGCCTGATGCTGGTGCGGCAGATCCGGGCCGGGCTGGCCAGCCTGGCCGAGGCCATGATGAGCGCCAGGGAAGGGGAGGAGGTGCTCCATCTTGAGAATGAGGGCCCGGGGGACACGGCTGTGGACCAGCTGGTGCGGTATATGCGGGAAATGGGAGACGCGGCGGGAACGGACGCGGACACGCTTTTCCCGGCCCTTGGCCCGGCAGTGGAGCGTATCGGCCGGCAGGTCGAGCGCACCATCGCGTTTTTTCGCCAGAACATTCAGCCGGACCGCGTATCGGCCGTGCTGATTCACGGCGAAGTGGCCGGCTACCGGCCCTTTGTCCGTGCCATTGCCGACCTGCTGGGCATTCCCGTCTACACCCCAGACGATGTCTTGAGTTCTGATGTCCGGCTGCTCCATGTCTGCTGCCCTCCTGGGAGTCATCGAGTTCTATCGTCTCGCGGCCCAAAGGGGCTGGCAATCATTCACCCTCTTTGGCATTATCTGGACAACTCTCTCAATCTACTTCGCTCACCGTGGAGGCATACACATCCCGCTGCTTCTGGGTGGGGCAGTGACTATCTCCTTTCTCTGGTTCGCCTTCCGCCGTTTCGTCTCTGGCTCCGACACTGAGCAAGCGCTCGCAGAAGGGTCCTGGACACTGCTGGGGATTATCTACGTCGGGTGGCTCCTGGGTATCTGGATTTTGCTGCGGCGTTCGTTTGGCTGGGAGTGGGTAATCCTGGCCCTCTTCTCCACATTTGCTGTCGATACCTGTGCCTATTTCATCGGGCGAGCGTTCGGCAGGCACAAACTGGCACCAATTATATCACCAGGAAAAACCTGGGAAGGGGCTATAGGAGGGCTCTTCGGGGGATTGGCAGCAACCATAGCCCTGGCCATGATCCTGGGTTTAATCGGGGAAGGCTACCCAGGACAAGCTCTGGCAATGCCTGTTAGCTATGCAAGTGCGGTAGTAGTGGGGCTTTTTATCGGGCTATTTGCCCAACTGGGTGACCTCACTGAATCCAAGATAAAACGGGTTATGGGCGTAAAAGAGGCAGGGAATCTCATCCCGGGACACGGTGGAATCCTTGATCGCCTCGATAGCGTTGTATTCACCGGGGTTGTGGTGTACTATAGTTTATGTCTGATACTATAAGATAACTATTGTATATCTTTGCTATAATAGTGTACTATCATTCGTGTGTGATGTTTTTATGGCCAATCTAGGTTGGGTAACTTCGTGAAACGGTTAGCAATTCTCGGCTCTACGGGATCGATAGGGCAACAGACGCTGGAAATCGTACGAGCCCTTCCCCAGAGACTCAAAGTGGTCGCCCTGGCATGTGGAGCAGATTCTCCTCTATTCAGGGATCAAATAGCCGAATTCCATCCGAGGTTCATCTGCACAAGGCGAATATCAGATGGCGATAGGATACCAGGAGCACACTACCTCTCCATGGAAGAGATTGCCTCTCATCCAGATGTCGACCTGGTGGTTGTGGCTACTTCAGGAATAGCCGGACTGAATCCGACACTCGCCGCGCTGCGCACGAACAAACCGGTCGCACTGGCCAACAAAGAGGTGCTGGTTATGGCAGGGGAAATCGTGACCGCTGAGGCGAAGCGTCATAATGTAGAGATAGTGCCCATCGATAGCGAACACAGCGCTATCTGGCAATGCCTGCGTGGTGAACAGACAAAATGTGTTTCCAAGCTCATCCTTACTGCCTCAGGAGGTCCCTTTCGCTCAAAAACTCCTGCGCAGTTGGCTGCAGTCACCCCGGAGGAGGCATTGGACCACCCAACATGGCGCATGGGAAGAAAAGTAACCATCGATTCTGCGACTCTGATGAATAAGGGTATGGAGGTCATCGAAGCACACTGGCTGTTCGACATCCCCTTCTCTCAAATTGAGGTGGTGATCCATCCACAGAGCATACTACACTCCATGGTGGAGTTCCTTGACGGTTCAACCAAAGCACAATTGAGCTTGCCAGATATGAGATTACCGATACAGTATGCAGTAAGCTACCCCGAACGATGGGAGAGTCACTTTCACCGCGAAGCTGACTTTACTCGGATAAGCTCGCTTGACTTCGAGGCAGTAGGGTTAGACAGGTTCCCCTGTTTGAGACTGGCCATAGAAGCAGGGAAAAAGGGGGGCACCTATCCTGCGGTACTCAGCGCTGCCGACGAGATTGCAGTGGAGCTCTTCCTGACAAAACAAATCGGTTTTCAGGATATCGCTGATCTGGTAGCCAGAACCCTTGACCGCCACGAGTCAGTAAACAATCCTTCTTTGGAGGATATACTTGCTGCAGATTCCTGGGCTCGGGAAACTGCACGTGGGAGGCTTTCAAGCAGATGATGATTGTAGCAAATATAGTAGTATTCATTCTTGTCCTGGGGTTATTGATCTTTGTCCATGAGATGGGGCATTTCATCGCCGCCAGGTTATCGGGGGTTAAAGTCCTGGAATTCGGCTTTGGCTACCCGCCAAGGATTTTTGCCATCAAGCGTGGCGAGACCGAATACTCCCTGAACTGGCTTCCTCTGGGGGGATTCTGCAAAATGCTGGGGGAGGAGGATCCCTCCGATCCCAGGAGTCTCGCGAGTAAGAGCGCTCTAAAAAGATTGGTAGTTCTTGGCGCAGGCTCTTTCATGAACCTGTTGCTTCCAATTGTGCTCCTGTCCATAGCCTTCATGGTACCAAGGGACGTGGTGATCGGAGATGTGGTGATAAATGATGTTGCCCCCAACTCTCCGGCACTAGAGGCAGGAATCGAGACGGGGGACACCATTATCAGCGTAAACGGACAGACCGTACAGAACATCGGCGACGTTATTTATGAAGTCCACCTCAGCATGGGAGAGGAGACCCAGTTGGAGCTCGAGGGAGAGGACGGCAGCTACAGAGTGGTGACCTTGTTGCCGCGGTGGAATCCCCCTGAAGGTGAGGGGGCGATGGGTGTGGGGTTGGTCATGGTGGATATGCAGCAAGTAAGCCAGCGTGATCCATTTTTACAGGCAATCCCCAAGAGCGTAACAACCCTGTGGGAAACGTTTGATTTGATCAGGAACGAGGTGATAAGCTGGTTTGCCAAAGGGACAGTACCCGCAGTCGGCGGGCCTATTGCTATCTACCAGCTTACGGGTGAGGCAAACGAGGCAGGGCCTTCATACCTGTTGCAGTTTGCAGCGTTCTTCAGCATAAATTTAGCTATAATCAATCTATTCCCTCTACCAGCACTCGATGGGGGTAGAATCGTATTTGTTCTTCTCGAGGTAGTGCGCCGCGGGAAACGCGTCTCTCCACGGACAGAGGGATTGATACACCTCATCGGATTTATTCTCATCATCGGATTGATGCTGGTGATAACGTACTTCGACATCCTGCGGGCACTACGAGGCGAGAGCCTGATACCATGATACGGCGTCGCGCTTCGAGGATAGTCAGGGTTGGGGGCGTGGAGATCGGGGGCGCCGGTCCTGTCGTGGTGCAATCGATGACCAAGACCGACACCCGTGACGTAGCGGCAACCGTGAACCAGATTCACCAGCTCGAACAGTGCGGCTGCGAGATCGTCAGGGTAGCGGTGCCCGACATGGATGCTGCTAATGCCCTCCCCGGCATTACCAAAGCGATACCTATTCCCATTATCGCCGATATTCACTTCGACTATCGCCTGGCACTGGCAGCACTTGAGGCCGGAGTGGCTGGTCTCAGATTGAACCCGGGCAACATCAGCGACCCCGACCAGATCACCACTGTCGTTCGCGCCGCAAAGGAGCGGGAGGTGCCCATCCGTGTCGGAGTCAATGCCGGCAGCCTGCCCCAGACATCACTTCAAACAGCTTCGGTAGTGGAGCGCATGGTCGATGCTGCACTGGGTGAGGTGCGCCTGCTGGAGAGCCTGGACTTCGACCTGATCAAGGTATCGGTGAAGGCATTCGATGTCCCTACCACTGTCGAGGCCTATCAAGCGATTGCCCAGAAAATCCCCTACCCGTTACACCTGGGGATCACCGAGGCCGGGCTACCCTGGTCTGGAGCCATCCGCAGCGCAGTGGGACTGGGGGTGCTGCTCTACGAAGGCATCGGTGATACTATCAGGGTATCGCTCACCACCGCCGATGCCTGCCAGGAGGTAGCGTGCGCCTATGAGATACTGAAGTCGCTGATGCTCAGGGAGCGAGGACCGACACTGGTGAGCTGCCCCTCCTGTGGGCGCTCTGAGAGCGATATCGTGAAACTGGCTGAAAGGGTCGAGGAAAGGCTGAAAAAGGCCGAAAAAATGATTAAGGTGGCTGTGATGGGGTGTGTGGTCAACGGCCCCGGAGAGGCCAAAGACGCCGATGTGGGCATCGCCTGTGGCAAGGGCAGAGGGGTGCTCTTCAGAAAAGGCGAAAAAATTCGAACAGTTGAAGAGGCCGATTTTCTGGAGGCACTGATGGCGGAGGTGGAGAGACTGTAGAAAAACGCAAACAGGACGTAATTCCTCAAGAGCGCTGAGAATATGATGTCGTTCTGAGGGAGCACTTCGGCTTCGCTCAGTATAAATTCCGCGACCGAAGAATCTCCCCATATAAAAAGGCAGAGATTCTTCGCGGTGCCTGTGCTGAGGAACGAAGTAGCTCGGAAAGACATTATACTACCATCCTATGGTAATTCAATCTGAATCCCACAAGGGTAGATTCGTTTGTAACTACAGTCGAGGTGAGGTAACAGCAACCAATCTCACGCCTGGCAAGGTAGTTTAAGCTTGTTTTCTCCTATTACTATAGTCGTCATACTCATTATCGGAGCTGCCGCAGGTGTTGTGACAGGGATCATGGGCGGCAGCGGTGTCGTAGTCGTAGTCCCCGCTTTAACGTTGCTGCTCGGCTTCGAAGCCCAGGTCGCCATTGGAACCAGCCTGCTCATCAATGTGATTGCCGCTCTTGTCACTGCATTCGTATATTATCGCCATGGCAACCTGTATGTCAGGCCGGCTCTCTGGATCGCCCTCGGGTCGGTGTTTGGCGCTCAAGCAGGAAGCCTGTTTGCTGACATGATCCCTCCGCTGGGCATGAGCAACCTCTTCGGTCTTTTCCTCATTCCTATGGGCATACTTCTGTGGGTAAGAGGAATCAGGGGAGCTGCAACACTGGCCAACACTCTCACCGATACTGCAACCCCGATAATGACGACGAGGAACAAACTGTCTGCTTTAGCATTGGGATTGTTCGTAGGTATCATGTGCGGGCTATTCGGTGCTGGTGGTGGGGTAATGATCCTCCTTATCCTGCTCTTTGTTCTTCATTACCCCATGCACTTGGCAGTTGGTACGTCCTCCCTTATAATGGCAATAACCGCTATATCGGGTACTGTTGGGTATAGCATTCGTGACAACATCGACATCTTCACTGCGTTAATCGCCGGCGTCGCTACGGTACTATCGGCAGGCTTAGGAGCCAGAGTGGCGAACAAAGTCTCCGAGGTTACATTAGGTCGTAGTATCGGGGTAATTCTTGCAGCGCTCGGTATAGCTATGATTGCAACTCAGTATATTTCATAAAGGACATAGTATGCGTGTATCAAGATTATTCGGGAAGACACTACGTGAGGTGCCAACAGAAGCGGAGACAGTAAGCCACCAGCTTCTACTCAGAGCGGGAATGATCCAGCAGCTATCAGCAGGGGTCTACTCCTATCTACCGCTGGCGTGGCGAGCACTGCGCAAGATAGAACAGGTGATCCGCGAGGAGATGGACGCCGCCGGGGGACAGGAGCTACGGATGCCTGTTCTACAGCCCTTTGAAATGTGGGAGGAGAGTGGAAGAGACCTCGCCTTTGGTAAAGGGCTATTCACGCTTCGCGACCGCCGTGACCGTAGACTGGCACTTGGCCCTACTCACGAGGAGGTGATTACCGATCTCGCTCGCCGCAACGTCAGAAGCTACCGTGATGTTCCACTGATGCTTTACCAAATGCAAACCAAGTTTCGCGATGAGCCCCGTCCTCGCGGTGGGCTGGTGAGAGTCCGTGAGTTCACCATGAAAGACCTCTACAGCTTCGATGCTGACGAGGATGGCCTCGACCTGAGCTACCAGAAAATGCTGCAGGCATATAAAAACATCTATGCCCGCTGTGGACTCAATGCCGTGGCGGTCGAAGCGGATAGCGGCGCTATCGGGGGCAAAGACTCCCACGAGTTTATGGTGATCGCGGAAACCGGAGAGGATGAGATTATCTACTGCGGTACCTGCGATTACGCAGCCAATTCGGAGAAAGCAACAAGCGCCAAGATAAGGCCAGAGGAGGAACCACTCTTACCCCTCGAGGAAGTGGCAACGCCTGGTGCCAAGACTATCGAGGAGGTAGCTAACTTCCTCGATGTCTCCAGGAGTCACACCCTGAAGGCAGTATTCTACTCAGCAGACGGCGAGTTGGTCTTTGTCACAATACGAGGAGATCTCGAAGTCAACGAGATCAAGCTCAAGAACACCTTGAAGTGTACGGATCTGAGGCTGGCCAATGACGATGAGGTACAGGAGGCAGGACTGGTTGCAGGAGCAGCGTCGCCTGTTGGACTCAGCGGGATTAAAGTCATCGCTGATGACTCGATAACCCTGGGGCAGAACTTCGTTGTCGGTGCCAACAAGCCGGATACCCATCTCAAAAATGCCAATTACCCGCGCGATTTCAACGTGGACATCATGACAGATATCGCCCTGACCCTAGCTGGAGATCGGTGTCCCCGGTGCGAGCGTACACTGTTATCGACGCGAGGCATCGAAGTGGGGCACATTTTCAAGCTGGGGACTGTCTTTAGCCAGAGGCAAGAAGCCTGCTTCCTTGACCAAGAGGGTAATCAGAAGCCGCTCATTATGGGATGCTATGGGATCGGAATCGGCCGGCTCCTCGCAGCAGCTATTGAGCAAAACCATGACGAGAAGGGCATCATCTGGCCAGTACCCGTAGCGCCATATCACATCTATCTCTGCGCCCTGGGCACAGATAACCCCGAGGTTGCCTCGGCTGCTGAGAAGCTATACGCCGAGCTTGAGCAGAACGGCTTCGAGGTACTATTCGACGATCGTGCAGAATCCGCTGGAGTCAAATTCAACGATGCCGATCTGCTGGGGATGCCTGTACGAATCGTTGTGAGCCAGCGCACACTGAAATCAAGCAGCGTCGAGTTGAAATTGCGAAGCGAGAAGGAAGTCGAATCCATTCCCATAGAAGCGCTTAACAACAGGTTAAAGCTGCAACTGGGACCAGGTTGATTCTTATTCTTATTCGAGTATTATACCGCTTGACAAACAGAACCTGATATGCTAGTATCTATATACGGAGCCAAGTGGAACGGATCCGATTAGAGGAGGTGGACTATGAGGCTTCAGAAACTTTACGGAGTATGGCAGATTGATGAGTAAGGCCCTGCTGAGAGGCAGGGCGGGCCGGGCTCGATCTGGGTTTCGAGCAGCATTAGGGATGGCCGGTCTATAAAAGTAGAGGCGCCGTCTGGTGGTATCATCAGAAAGAGAGCCTAGGTCGAGAGAAATCAAAAGAGAGTTGTAGAGGTGGAGAGCATCGTTTGTGAATGCTCTCCACTTTTGTTGTTTGAAAGCTGTCCAATCAACCAGTGGAGGGTAAAAACAATTTGTGGCAGGCGGTCATTGAAAATAAATTGTACTTTCGTCGCCAGTTGGTTTATAATATCATGCCGTTGGCCTTTAACAAAAGGCTTGGGCATGATTGGCGGAAAGGGAGAGGTGTCCGAGTGGTTTATGGTGCCGCTCTCGAAAAGCGGTCTCCGAGTAATCGGAGCGTGGGTTCGAATCCCACCCTCTCCGCGGAGAGGTGCTGGAGTGGACGATCAGGCGCGCCTGGAGAGCGCGTGCTCCGAGTAATCGGGGCCGTGGGTTCGAATCCCACCCTCTCCGCTCCTGTTTACGCTCATGCCTTCAGGAAATATCCGACGGGAATCGTTTCACTGGAGTGAGCAGGAATCGCAGGTACGGTACTGCCGTTCCCACAGTAAACGAAGTATCTAAATAAGGGGCTGTGAACAATGCCAGGAATAGCAATAATCGGGGCACAATGGGGAGACGAGGGAAAGGGAAAGATTGTAGACCTTCTCGCCGAGCAGATGAATATGGTCGTCAGGTTCTCGGGGGGGAACAATGCAGGCCACACCGTGGTCAATCAATTCGGTCAATTCGGGATGCACTTGCTACCATCCGGTATCTTTCACACAAACGTAACCTGCATTATCGGTAATGGCGTTGTCATCGATATCGGCGCGCTTTTAGGCGAGATCGATGGCCTCAAGCAGCGCGGGATTGATGTAAGTAATCTCCTGATCAGTGATCGAGCGCACATTATTATGCCCTATCATATACTCCTCGATGGTTTGGAGGAGGAAGCTCGAGGTAGCGGAGCAATAGGCACCACCCGCAAAGGTGTCGGGCCTGCCTTTGTAGATAAAACATCCCGCATGGGCATCCGTGTTTGTGACCTGCTTGACAAGGATACTCTTCGCAAGCGCCTTAGCTTCGTGCTGGAGCACAAGAACCACGCCTTGTCCAAGCTCTATGGTGCCGCTCCACTCTCTTTTGACAAGCTGTACCAGGAATACTGCGCTTACGGAGAGCGCCTGGCTCCTTTCGTTCGCGAAACGGAGGTGCTCATAACAGAGGCCCTGGAAAGAGGCGAGCGGGTTCTGTTCGAGGGAGCCCAGGGCACCATGCTCGACCTCGACTTCGGCACGTATCCCTATGTTACCTCAGCGGTCTTGGGTGGCGTATCTTTGGGACTGGGAACGAGTCCGTCAAATATCAAAGAGGTCCTCGGGATATTCAAAGCTTACACTACAAGGGTAGGAGGCGGCCCCTTCCCTACAGAACTCCTCGATGAGCAGGGAGACCGAATCAGAGAGCTGGCCCATGAGTATGGTACTACCACGGGACGTCCCCGCCGCTGCGGTTGGTTCGATGCTGTTGTCTGCCGTTATACCACCGAGGTCAACGGATTCACATCCGCTGCGCTCACCCGATTTGATATACTTGATACATTCCCTGAATTAAAGATCTGCACTGCCTATAAGATAGATGACACTCTCTACCAACGCCCTCCAAGCAATCCCGCTCTATTCGAAAAGTGTCAGCCTGTCTACGAAGTATTACCAGGGTGGCAAAGCCCCACCAGCGACATTCGGCGCTTCGAAGACCTGCCTCCCAATGCGAAAGCCTATGTAAAAAGAGTGGAGGAGTTGACCAGATGCCCGGTCAGCCTGATTTCCGTTGGCCCGGGGCGAGAGCAGACGATCGTGGTGAGACCTGTACTGTAACGTTCATTACCTTTTCAGCATTCTGCAGGGCGGCGCTACTGCTTTATCCCAGAGAACCTCGTTGAGCTCGAACACAGGCCCATCCTTGCAGGCCAATCGCTGGCCGTGCCCGGTTTCAACAGTGCAGCTCAGACAAGCGCCGACTCCGCATCCCATCACCACCTCCAGCAAAACCTGACAGGGTTTATCGCTCAACTGGCCTCCCATACCGGCAGCCATTTTCTGATACATGGGTAGCGGCCCGCAGGCGAAAACCTGATCGACCTGGGGGATGAATTGCGGAATGAGGTCGGTTACCATTCCCCTGTGCCCCGATGAGCCGTCCTCCGTGGCAATCACGACCTCGACTTCAGACGGG
>JAXHUK010000050.1:0-14073 GCA_034189725.1 Chloroflexota bacterium
CTGGTATTCAGCAGGTCGCGTGCCTCGGCAAGCGTTATCTTGCCATGTTCTTTGATGTAGCCAACGATTTTGGCCACCATCTCATCGTAGGCCGATGCAGCGAACACCACACCGTCGCTCACCCTGACGACACGGCGCTGTTTAACGAGCAGATTAACCAGATCGGCATCGGGCATAAGGTCTGCCGGCGGTGCATAGGGGTTCTGAGCCAGAGATTTGAGAAAGGCATCGACCTTTGCCTGCTGGTCACCTGTTAGCTGCACCTGGTAAGACGGAAGTCGAACGGCTTTTCCATCCTCACTGATAATCTCATCCTCGACAAGTTTACCCAGTACGGCGGTGAATGCAGAGAGGGAGAGTTTCAGCTTGTTGTTCAGTTCCCCGCGAGGCATCCCCGGTCGGGCAGGAAATTTACGGTGGTAATCACCAACTGTAGCCGTTACCGTTTCCTGCAACCGCTGCCACCCGTTGTCAGTGAACAGGAGACCGTGCTCCCCTTTCCCAATCTCCACCACACTCCTGTTCTCGATCATCACTTCTACCGCCTGCCTGGCCTCGTCCGCGAGAAGACCGCAATTGAGAACGATCTCTCCTATCTCCTGGGGCTGATTCGATTCGAGGTTCGCCGCAATGACCTCCTGCGCTGTACCCTTCTCTTTTGTCTCCAGACTCTGGATCACAGGAGCACGGTAGCGTCGATGCCGCCGGGTATGAGGCTCAATAATTTCGCCACCACCCAGTGTTTCCTCAGGAGAGCGTATAATGAATCGATCGCCTTTAACTACTGCTACCGGTTCATCCAGGAACAGTTGCGCCCAGGCGCTCGCTCCCGGCTCCAGCTCTTCCTGCTCGAGCAGTCGAACCTTGGCCATCACCTCGCTGGTTCCGGTATGAAAGCTAACCGTCGTGTTGTAACGGAGCGGACGCTGCAAATGGGGAAGTAAGCGAAGCTTGGCGGTTAATATTTTCGTAGGGGCTAGCCACCCTGGCCTGGTGAGTATATCACCACGTTTCAACTGCGAGGTGGCGATGCCGGTCAAGTTGGCGGCAACCCTGCTGCCAGGTGTAGCCATCTCGATACGGGTTTTATGTGTCTGCAACCCCCGCAGACGTGATTTCAAGCCTGAGGGGACGATTTCGACCTCCTGCCCCACGTGCAGTATGCCATCAATGAGGGTGCCTGTGACCACAGTTCCTGAGCCCGCTATGGTAAACACGCGGTCTACGAATAGCCGTGGCCTGCCTATGTCCTGCCTGGACTGTGCAGTACTCAGAAGCTGACTGATAGTAGAAACCAGATCGGGCAGACCTTCCCCGGTTACGGCAGAAACCGGGACTATCGGTGCTCCAGACAGTGTAGTTGAGCTTATCAACTCCTCTATCTCCAAAGTAACGAGCATGAGCAATTCCTCGTCTACCAGGTCTCTCTTGGTGATTACCACGATTCCCCTATCAATGTTCAGGAGGTCGAGAATTGCCAGATGTTCTTTGGTCTGGGGCATCACGCTCTCGTTGGCCGCAACGATAAGCAGAGCGAGGTCGATGCTACCGACCCCCGCGAGCATATTCTTGATGAAGTGCTCATGGCCGGGGACATCGATGATACCTACCTCCTCCCCGCCGGGCAACCTGAGCCAGGCAAAGCCCAGGTCTATGGTCATGCCCCGTTCCTTTTCCTCCCACAATCGGTCGGGATCGATATCGGTCAGCGCATGTATCAAGACCGACTTACCGTGATCTACATGCCCTGCGGTGCCCAGTACAAACATTCACTCGCCTCTCTCGCTAATAGATAGTGGTAAGGAGGTTGCCTGTATTCGAGGTTAGAAGGCTCAATCAAAAACTGCAGTACGAAGTGCCTGAATGACGAATAAATCCTCTTCTGGTAACACAGTACGGGGGTCGAGGAGTACAACATTTCCACTGATATGGCCGAGAACCGGAGGGTTTTGCAACCTCAATCTCCTGGCCAGCACCTGGGCTGCATGTTGCCCGCTCTTCCTTTCCGACCTGCCAATGGCGACAAGCTTCGTAGGTAATGTGCCTCCAGGCAGGCTGCCACCTCCCACCATACTCTCTCCATCCATCACCTGTGCTCTATCTCCCAGTGATTCAGCCCAAACCGTAGCTCGCCTCTCGATTTCATCCAGCGGTGTAGATATCATTCGCCACACCGGGATACTGCGGACTGCTTCACCCTTTATATAGTGAATCAGTGTGGCTGACAATCCTGCCAGACCGATTTTATCCATACGCAATGCTCGAGTGAGCGGGTGTTTTTTCAATTTATCGATATACTCTTTTTTGCCAGCGATAATCCCCGCCTGAGGACCTCCGAGAAGCTTATCTCCGGAGAAAAACACCAGGCTTACACCAAGAGCGACACTATTTTGCACCATCGGCTCAGATGCGAGTCCGAACTGAGTCGTATCCAGCAAGCAGCCACTACCGACGTCATCGAACACTGGAATATCATAACGACCGCCTAATGCTATCAATTCCTCAAGAGAAACGCCATGAGTGAAACCCACTATCTTGAAATTGCTGGAATGAACCTGAAGGAGGGCTGCTGTTCGCTGGCCAATCGCCTGCTCGTAGTCTGTGGTGTACGTACAGTTAGTTGTACCAACCTCAATGAGTTTTGCCCCACTTTGCTTCATTATCTCAGGTATACGGAAGCCGCCACCGATCTCCACCGCTTGCCCTCTGGGTACAACTACCTCTCTTTTTCTGGCCAGAACGGTAAGGGCTAATAGCACCGCTGAGGCATTGTTATTTACTACCAGCGCCGCCTCAGCACCAGTCAACTGGCACAAAAGCTGCTCAACGTGAATATTGCGAGAGCCCCTTGTGTTACTATCCAGGTCGATTTCGAGGTTACAGTAGCCTCGGGCAGCCATGTCCATCGCTGCTATTGCTTCCTTGCTGAGCGGTGCCCGACCCAGATTTGTGTGAATTATCACACCGGAGGCATTGATAACAGGGCGCAGTGAGGAAGTTACCAACGCCTGCAACTGAACATCGATCGTATCTATAATCTCATCGAGAGACGGACAGGGATTGCCAAGGGTAATCGAGCGACGAACCTGTTCCAGATGCTGACGAATCAGGTCTACGATCAGGTCATGGGGGTATATCTCACGAAGCTGTTTAATCCTGTTGTCGGAGAGCAGCTTATCGACACTGGGGAGATTGCGAAACTCGCTTTCCATTCGATCCATACGGACATATTAGCACATATGGATGTAATTTCAAACGTGTCTGGTTCGCTACGGTAGTTATCAAAGCCCTTGACCATACTTGAGGGAGATCTAGTATCTGAATCTACTCTTCTGACAAGTATGTTTCTTCGGACTCGGCCCTCTTGCGGTAGGCAACTTTAGACAACAGAATACTCATCTCGTAAAGGATGATTAGCGGAACAGCAACCAGGCTCTGATTAATGGGATCAAATGTGGGAGTTATAATTGCAGCCAGAATAAAAGCGCCGATGATCGCCCACCTGCGCTTCCCGGCAAGCCACTGCGGGGTGACAATGCCAAGCCTTGATAAGAATGTTATGATCACTGGGAGCTCGAATACAACGCCGATGGCCAGAAGAAACCTGGTGATGAACGTAACATAGTTCCCGATCCTGGGCGCTGGAGATGCAATGTCACCACCGAAGTTGAGTAAGAACCTCAATGCCGGCGGCACCAGCACATAGTACCCAAAAGCAAGTCCTGCTACAAACATGATCGTGATCCAGGGAAGTGCCAGGTACACGTACCTCTTCTCACGTTGCGTGAGCGCTGGTGAGACGAACATGATAGCCTGATACACGAGGACTGGCATTGCGAGCACAATGCCACCGATCAAGGCTACTTTCATATAGGGGCCAATGAATCCGGTGAGCTCAGTGTAGATGAATTCAACATCCCCAGCAGGGGCAATCAAAAAGCCAAATATAACCTTGGCAAAGACAAATGCGATGAGAGTAGTGATGATGAGTGCGATGACGGACTTAATCAGGCGCTGGCGTAATTCATCGAGGTGGCCAGTGAACGTCATTGGGCTCTGTTCTTTGCTCACTGCCTGGTGCCTCACCTCGTGCTTGTGCTTCCTTCATGCTCGTCCACCATCTGAGTCTTGTCTGTGTTCTGTGTTTTCAACTCCGAGGGTTCATTCTCCACTTTCTTGAGGTCCTCGAACTCCTTGGTTACTTCTGCAGTTAGTTCTGTCGTAGCCTTTCTAAACGCAACGACTCCCCTCCCCAGATTCCTCGCAATCTCTGGTATCTTTCCTGGCCCGAAAGCAATCAAACCCACGATTAAGATAAGGATTATCTCCAGTGGGCCCATACCCAAAAATTCCACAATATCACCCTGTCAGATAGGGACAGAAGGAAGTAACTTTATCTCTCTCTATCTTGTCAATTCTACTTCGTCTTACTCTCGGCTACCTTTTTAGCCACCTGTTTTTTACGTTTGGGATTCTCCTCTTCAACCTCAACCTCTTCAATCTCATCTTCTAGAATACCAGACTTACCCCTGCGGAACTCTCTGATGCCCTTACCGAGAGCCCCACCAACCTGCGGCAGTTTCCCCACGCCAAAGACAATGAGAATAACCACCAGAACAATGATGGCCTCTGGCGCCGCAATATGTGGCATGATACCTCCCTTCCACGTATTCGCTAGTTAGCCGTTACTAGCTCGGAATGTCCCTGTACTCGATCTCCATGTGAATAGACGGACAACCGTTTACCACGCACGTAACCAATGAGTGTTATACCCAACTCCTGAGCAAGTGATATCGCGCGATCCGTTGGTGAACTACGAGAAATAACTACCGGAATTTCCATCCTCGCTGCCTTTATCAACATCTCCGATGAAATGCGACCAGTCGCAACCAGTACATGATCTTTGGGGGATTGCTTCGTCAACAGACACTCTCCCATCACCTTATCAAGAGTATTATGTCTCCCGATATCTTCAGCAACTATCAGAAGATTCTTGGTGTCACCGAGCGCTGTGGTATGCACACCACCGCAATAATGATACAACTCAGCGCGCTCGTTCATTTGTCTCATCAAAGACAGTGCCTCCTCAGGCGTAACCACCAGGTCCGAGTTCACCTTCTCAGCCCGTGGAGTAAAGCTCACGCCACCACCACATCCAGAACCCAGAGTGCGGCGTGTCGGCGGTATATACCCCGAGTTACTCAACCTGACATCAGCCAGAGAATCATCCTCACACACCCTCATACTCGCCACATCGCCCATTCCATTAATTATGCCCTCCGAGTACAGAAAACCCAGAACAAGGCAATTTATTTTGGTAGGTGTGCACAAAATCGTCACCAACTCCTCATTATCGATAAAGATGGTTAACGCCATCTCCTGCGGCACAGAGGTAGATGTCCTCAGCCACTCACCTGAAGAATAGTAGCTATACGATACATCACCCACAGCACCCTTTATTACTGACTCGTCAGCCATGCTGTACCCACCTGTCACAAGGCCGAAATGCTTGACCCGCTCATTAACCTATTTATGCGGCAGTTGTCTCTATGGGATGAACATCCGACACCGATAACCACATCACTGACCACATGCTCAAAGCCTACCTATTATATATAAAGTATACTTCATTTGGAAAAATCTCGCTACTTTGTCCAATATGCCCCCTTATAGCGAGATATGGCAGCATCACTACGTAGTATGTAGTGCTGTTCTATACTATCTATGCCCTATCCGGAGCATGAGTCAACTCACTATAAGGAGAGCCATAGTCAAGAGTAGCTGTCCTCTGTGGCACTCACAAACGCTTTGCCTCAATGAGCACTACCATCTACAGATAGTTCATCATCCGAAAACTATCTTCCCCTGCCTACGGCTCTTCGTTTCAGAACAGTCTTCTCATCAAATCGCTACTCGGCCTGCGCATGACATGCTGAGCACGTGGCGTCCGTGAAATCCGCGTGATCTTCTGGCCACTCGGAGGCTCCCCCTGCACCAGTCTCGTGACACGCAGTACAACCCGATGCGAAGTGGTCCACCGGGATTAGAGGCGCCCCTCCCGGCTCTTCAGTCGGTGTAGCCGTTTCCACAGGCGTCATCGTCTTTTCAGGCGTAGCTGTTGGTTGTACCGTCTCTACAGGTGTAGCTGTCTCTGCAGGTGTTTCTGTTGGTGTGGGCGTTACCTCTTCACCACCATTACATGCAACGAAAGACATTAAAAGCAGCACTATTACGCCGACCAATGCTACACTATACCATTTGCGTCTATTATTCATGATCCCCCTCTGATATTACTGTATTTTCTTGTGTAATCTGATCTGGTGGTAAACCACAACTTCTTCAGCCTACTCCCACAAAGCTGCTCTTACATTGCCGAATGAAAAAGACGTCGTAATCGCTAACTGCTCAAGTTTTTACAAATACTCTGTCCCTCCTTTCATTCCATGTTTATTGGCCAACCAGGCATGTACCCTTTCTCCTGCGCTTGCCTGTCCATATCCAAAGTCATTATGCGCTCCAGGGGCATCAATACCTCGGATTCCGTTTTCCGCAAGTCGATTGCCTTAATATACCTGTGACAGCTTTCGCATACATATATGCGGTACAGGTACACTTCCTGGTCATCTGTAAAATATTTTAAGCTGTTTTGATCTTGATTGCCACAATAGGGACACATTAAGCGTTGAAAGACCCACTCCGTATCACAGCGTGAACAGAGCAACCATCTCGCCCCTCGTTCCTTGTCCAGAAAAGCGAAGTCTGGCTTCCCACCACAGACGGGACAATACCGGCGCAACCATAACTCCATATCTACTTCAGGTAGCAAAAGCCGCGAGTACACAGATAAAAATGGTTTAAGAGCGGCACTCACTACTGAAGTAAACAATTCAACGTCGACACCCTGTACTGCCGCAATGGTTGCTAGCGAACGCCCCTGGTACCAGGTGCTCACGGACTCCCTCAGAAGAGAACCATTTCTTGCGATATTCCTCAAGACCTCAATCTCTCCAGGGGAGCCTTCAGTATCTTTCGCCGCCCACTGAGCAACCTGCTCGAATACTATCTGCAGATGATCCCAATCCAGATGAAGGTCATCGATCGATAACAGAGGTACCCCCTCATACAACCGATCACGCACCAAATTCTTGGTTAAGCTCGGTTTTTTAATTTTGGTGGATGACTTCGCTTCCTGCTGTATAGACAGCAACTCACGATACATCTCGATGAATCGAGGAAACTGTTCCTCCTTCTGGTCATGTTCTTGCAATCTATTCAGGATCTTTTTACCGATTTCGTTTTCTACGTCTACCTCCATCGAAGTGCACCTAGTAAAATGCTATGGAGATGCACTTTAATCCTTCTTTACTTACCCGCTTGTTTGCTCTCCTGACCCATTCTGCGGCCGATGATCCACGACAGTGCTACCGCTACAACGCCGACAACAGCACCAACGCCACCCCAACCCAGAGCCTGTCCCCATCCCCCTGCTTCGCCGGGTTCCCCTTGCGGACCCTGTGGACCTCTCAATGCTGATGCAGGTGGTTCTTGGATATACCACTCAGGGCGTGCTCCCCAGGGGAATGCGGGAATCTTACCATCGGCTATCGCTTGAGTATACCAGGCGGGAATGTCAGCTTGATCGAAATCGGGGTATGTGCCAACAGTCGGATTTTCCGGCAAGCCATAGACACTTATATCCTCAGTCAGGATATACATCGAATGCAGGCCACCCAACTCATTCTCTCCGTAGAGATAGGCCTGGGGATAGGTGCTTTTGAGTTCATTCACCCGCGCCCTTCCCTGTTCGACCAAGTCATTTCGATCTCCAAACAGGATCGCTCCCGGTGGACAGGTCTTGGCACAAGCTGTTGTCAGCCCATCTTCTACCCTATCTATACAGAAGTTGCAGTTGTACGTCACAGCCCTTGGGGTCGCGATCTCAACTTTGATCCTGGGAGATATGTCATGGCCGCCGATTTGTGGTACCTGGAATGGGCAGTATATCACGCAGCGCCCGCAACCGATGCATCTCTCTTGATCAACGGTAACATAACCCAGGTCATCATATCCCCGGGCATATGTCGGACAAACCTTGACACAGACTGCTGCAGTACAGTGCATACATGCCTGTCTCGTGTATATCCACTTGACGGTACCGTTGCTGCTGATTTCTTTAAATTTGATCTTATTCCAGGTCTCAGCCGAGAGATTCGGCGGATTTTCATAAGAACCTTCATTTGTAGTCGATACCGCTGGCAGTTCCCACCACTGCTTACAGCTGACCTGGCAACCACGGCAGCCCATGCACTTAGAAGTATCAATAAGCAATGCTTTCGACATGGCTGTCCTCCTCTCTAAAGGTTGTATTACGCTTTACTTATATTACACAGGAATGCCTTAAATTCTGGGATCATGGTATTGGCATCCCCCACATGAGGTGTTAGCATGTTGGCACTATCACCCTTGGAGAGACCCGTATAACCCCAGTGCCAGGGCATACCTATTTCGTGAACAGTGCTGCCATTAATCTGGAATGGCTTGAATCGCATAGTAACGACGGCAACTCCTTCCACTTTACCACGAGCCGTTTCGACGATGACTTTATCCCCATTCGCAATGCCCTTCTCGGCTGCTAGTTCCTCGCTTAGCTCAACAAACATATCGGGCATAAGTTCTACTAACCAGGGGAGGTTCCTGCTCATCTGTCCTGCTTGCCAGTGTTCAACTACCCTATATGTCGTAGCTACGATGGGGTATTTATCAGGCGTTCCCTTATGATCCATATCCGAGTCCCAAATCTTAAAGGCGGGGTCATTTTGTTGACCGGACATGAGATTATCAACAGGGCTTTCCCAGGGCTCGTAATGCTCCGGGAAGGGGCCATCAGCACGACCCATACCAAATAGACGTGCGTGTCCCTCCGGCTTCATGATAAATGGGTACCTGGTATTCTCGGGATCAACTGCCATGGGAGGCCAGCCGCCATCAGGAACGTCACCCTCCCATTTGCCATTCTTCCACCAGATGACAGGATGTTCTTTATCCCAGGGGACACCATCAAGGTCTACCGAAGCCCGATTGTAGATAATACGACGGTTAACCGGCCAGCACCATGCCCACCCCGGAGTAAGTCCTACATTATAGGGACCTGGCGTAGGATCACGGCGGGCAGACATATTACCATCCTCAGTATAACTGGCACAATAGAGCCAGTTACCGGAGCTGGTCGTCCCGTCATCCTGAAGCTTGGTAAAGCTTGGCAAGAGCATTCCAGTGGTAAGGTCGTAGCCGTTAATCTCCTTGGCCACCACGTTTGGGTCCGGAATATCGCCGTAATTCCACGTCAACTTTGTAATTGCATCGGCATTAGGCCCACCCTGGTTAGTGTAGAGTTCCCTGAGCTTGAGAACGAGACGGTTGATTATCCAGAGGTCATCCTCAGCATCATCCGGAGGATTTATCGCTTTGTAGCGCCACTGCATCCAGCGGCCACTGTTGGTCACACTTCCTTCTTTTTCGTAGGAACAAGCTGCCGGCAATAAGAAAACCTCGGTGTTTACATCTGCGGGATTGACACCAGGACGCTTCCAGAATGCAGCCGTCTCAGTCTCCCAGAGATCAACAGCTACAAGCCAGTCCAATTTGGCCAGTGATTCTCGCTCCATATTAACGTTCGGCCCACAAACAGCCGGGTTCTGCCCCCAGCACATCAATCCCTTGATCTCGCCAGCATACATTGCCTCAAACAGGGCAATCCATGAGTAATCAGTGTAGGGTTTCGTTGTCTTTGGCAAATATTGATAGCCGAACTCGTTGTCTTTGGTCGCAGCATCGCCATACCACGCCTTCAACAGGCTAACCATATATTTCGGGTAATGCTGCCACCAGTTGGCACTCTTTGGATCGTTAGTGGTTGGTGTAGCCCGTTGCAATAACTTTTCAAGTGTTTCATCCTTGTTCGTCGGCTGGCTGAGGTACCCTGGCAGGATATGTGCAAGGAGGCATTGATCCGTAGACCCTTGCACGTTCGACTCTCCTCTCAGAGCGTTGATGCCACCTCCAGCCACACCAACATTACCCAACAATAACTGTAATATGGCATAGCTACGAATCATTTGCGTACCATTGGTATGCTGTGTTGTGCCCATGGCATACATGATCGTACCAGCTTTGCCCGGTTTGCCTGTTGCACAGTATTCGCGGCAGATCTCAAGATATGTATCCTTGGGAGTTCCTGTAATCTTACAGACTTTGTCTGCGTCATACCTGGCAAACTGCTTTTTCAGAAGTTGGAATACACAGTTTGGATCCTGCAGTGTTTTATCCCTCTTCGGTATACCATTCTCATCAAGTTGATACTGCCATGTTGACTTGTCATAGCTTCTCTTGTTCGCATCGTAACCCGAGAATAAACCGTCGAGGTCGGCAGCACCCTTGAAATCGGGATGTATGAGATATGGGGCGTTGGTATATTCAGTGACATATACCATATTGTAGTTCTCAGGATTCGCATCCATATCATCAAGTACGTACTTGATCATGCCACCAACAAAGGCTACATCCGTACCCGATCTCATTGGGACATAAATATCCGCTTTCGAGGACGTACGAGTGAAGCGAGGGTCGACACTTATAAGCTTGGCACCCTTATCTTTGGCTGCCATAACCCAGCCAAATGAGGCAGGATGATTCTCAGCGGGATTGGAACCAATAGCTATCATACAATCGCTGTTAGCTATATCTGACCAATGGTTGGTCATTGCTCCTCTACCGAATGTCTCCGCCAAACTGGCGACGGTGGAGGAGTGTCATATGCGTGCTTGATGCTCAACATAGACTAGTCCCATGGCACGCAAGGCCTTCACCAGTAAGTAGCACTCCTCATTGTCTAAGGCAGCACCACCAACAGAAGCGATACCATCGGTTCGGTTTACCAGATAGCCTTCAGCATCCCTCTCTGTCCAGTTAGCATCACGAGTTTTTTTAATCCGGTCGGCTATTTGTCCAATAGCCCAATCCCAGTCCTTCTCCTGCCAATCAGCACCCCCTGGCGCTCGGTAGAGAACCTTAGTAAGACGACGGGAGTTAAGTTGGCCATCAATAGTACGAAGCTGGCTCAAACTTGCTCCTTTGGCACAAGCTGCGCCTCGGTTGATGGGATGGTCTGGATCACCCTCAATGTTTATGACCGTATCACCATTTGCAGCGACAATGAAGCCGCAACCCGAGGCATCGTAGGGACAGATGGTAGTCGTCTCACCTATCTCTTTCTTCAGAGGAAAACTTCTGGGAGAAGCTGCTCTTCCTTTTTGGTATGGCCCTAGAGGATCGAGGATTACAATCCCAGCTGTCCCAACAGCACTGACTTTTAGAAAATCCCTTCTACTTATCTCCATGGGAACCCTCCTTGTTTACAGAGAATACTGGACCATTAAGAAATACCCTCTTTCTGATATCTCTATCATATCCGAGCTAATACACATATACTAATATTATATGTACATTTCACACCCCCCTCTGGGCTTCGCCACCCCAAAGGTACACCAATTTACGTAAATCTATTTCTGATGATATTCGCATATGTTAAGACAGTCTAGCTCACGTTCTGCAATTTGTCAAGACTTTGGCACATTTCCTACAACTTCATTGATATATACAAGCCCTCATTAGTCACAAAACCGATAATCATTCATAAGTCCTATGGATTCCACCTCGCTTCCCTTAACCTATTTCTGCCCAGAGCGGCAGCTAACACTGCTATCAGCACAATTAATCCTGCCGTTAGATATATTCGCCGTTTCATCACAACCCCAATTAACGCCCGTTCTTTTACTATTTGTTCACTCATTCACACAAACATTGTTCAAAGGTACCACAGCTTCAAGCGTGCTGCCAATCGCCCGTATGTCACATTTGGTATGAGTAAACAGTACTATTGATTACAGGGAATAGAGAACAGCGTGCTCCTCAAATTAGTCAACTGGACAGCAACTTACTGTTCCATTCCGACCGGCGGAGAAAAGATCCCTCCTGATTCCGTTCTCATCCCCTGTTGGATCACCGAAAACAAACAAAAAGGATGCCCGCAAGGGGGCATCCTACCCAAATTCAGCAGCAAACAGCCAAGCTCACTTTTTCCCTCTTCATAGCCTATAGGCTAACTGCATCAGTAATGTTTCCAAATCCGAGCCTTGCTGAGGTTAGTCTATTGCGCTATTCTATCTCAGGTCTCACGCATCAATAGTGTGACTCCTGTTCTCAGTGTAGTTTCGATCACTACCAATACATTCAGTCTATCGTAGACATAGCCTCCTTTCAATGGTATTACTCCCCCTTTAGTATAGGTAAAGCTACTACTATTGTAAGTAATACACATAATTTAGTTACGGGTTTGTACCAAAGACATTTGACTGCTATAATGACTCGCACAAATATGGAGAAATGACCTGAGCGGATGTCAGCCAAGGTAAAAACCGCCGCCGCAGTGGAACTCGATGCTTAGTAGATATTCCGTCTCTGCGAACTTCACCCTGGTGGCAGCAACGAACCCCTGCCCGTGCATAATATAAGCGCAACTCTGGAGAGGGAGGTGATTATCGAAACCATGTTTTCTCTCATTCTCCCTGATTCCTTTGATAAACTCAGGTCAGGCCTGTCAAAGGGTTATTTATTGCCCGACAGGTCTATCCTAATCGAAGCCGAAAGGCTTACCACAACCGGTACGTATACACTACTATTCATTTTCATCCCCGTAATGCGGAAGGCAAATCAGCATGGGTAACTTTGATGAAAGTTTGACGGTCGCTGTGATAAAACCCCCCTATCTTGACAAACCAAACTGAATTAAACAAGATGAACCTGGCAAGAGGCACATAATGCTCCAAGAAAACATCTGAGAAAGGAGAACGCTATGTGTGAATTCTGTACAAAACATGGCGAGGGGCAGAAGTGGTACCTGGCTATGAGAAACTACTCTCGCGAGCTATGGGAGCAAAAGGGGCGGCCGGAATTCGCCGAGGATTTCTGGGTCAATTTCGAGGATAACTACGGTAAACCAACAGCACAACTGGACTCATTAGCGAACAAGCCCATTATTGGACCGATCGCTCGTTACCTAGCTGCTCGCAAATTAAAGGCTGAGCATGCAGGCCAGGTGGTACCTATCGAGGACGCGGAGCAAATCATCGATATGCAGGACTCCATTGTACGTTTGCCTTGCGTCTGCCGCAAGATGCTCACAGGTCGTGAAATGCGCTATTGCTTTGGCATAGGCGTTGACGAGACTGGTATCCTGGGTAAGTATCCCGATTACTCTGAGAGTCTCGAAGTGCTGGAGAGGGAAGAGGCCAAGAACCTTCTGCGTTCATTCGACAAGCAGGGCCTGGTACATTCCATCTGGACTTTCAAGACACCCTATATCAGCGGTCTCTGCAATTGTGATCAAGATTGCCTGTCCTACCGTGTGAACGCTAAGACAAACCTGACAAAGAATATATTCCGCGCTGAGTACGTAGCACTGGTAGACTGGGAGCTATGCAACGGCTGCAGGAAGTGCCTGTTGGCTTGCCAGTTCGGGGCTATCCACTACTCCATCACAATGAAGAGGGTTACCATTGACACATTGCAGTGTTGGGGCTGCGGTGTTTGCCGAGCTATCTGTGACAAGGATGCTATCAACCTGAAACCCAGAGCCGACTTCGCCAAGTTGCCTTGGTAGAAGGAGATAGACAATGAACATAAAAATCAATGACCAGGCATGCGGTAATCCGCTGGATTGTCGGTTGTGTCTGGACCGCTGTCCTGAGAAAGTGTTTGGAACATATCCCCGTAGAAAAAGGAAGCCCGGTGTGGCGGCTGGAGATTGGGTTATTTTTCCTATATTCGCTTCACAATGCACAGACTGCAGGGAATGCCTATCCTTCTGCCCACAGCAAGCCATCACAGTAAGATAACCCGGCAGGTGCATAGACGGCAGCCAAGCAAGTCCCATGATGAATGCAATTGCACCCAGGGAGAGGATGGTGATTCCTGGCAGGTGGATAGCGAGGGGGTGTTATTTGAACGAGCAACGAG
>JAXHUK010000051.1:0-18963 GCA_034189725.1 Chloroflexota bacterium
ATCATAGGGAGAACAACGCTCCCGGCGATGGCAGGTCAAACAATCATTGGGATGCCTGGAGAGAATGAGCTTTAACAGATTCAACCGTATATTCTGGAGCAAAGGCGTATTGGTCTGAACGACCATTCCCTGAGCAACAGGTGTTGCACAGGAAAGCCGAGGTGTGGTGTCCCCAGCTATTTCAACAGCGCAGAGGCGACAGGCTCTGTCGGGCTCCACTTCGGGCAGTGGCCTCAAATCGGGGTAATCACAGAGAGCAGGAATGTATATCCCGGCCGACCTGGCCGCCTCAAGTATAACCGTTCCCTCTTCGACCCTGATTTCCTGGCCATCGATTGTTAGTGTAATCTCTTTCACATTTCCCCCCCGTTGTTATCGATCACAGTATCATCAGATGGTATGTAAACTGTATATAAAAAAAAGGAACGTATGGCTATACGCTTCCTCTGACCTGTGGTAATACTATGTAACTGCAAACTCGCATTTAGTACCGACCTCACCTTAGTATACTGAGGAACATGGTATTTTTCAAGATTCACCGGACACTTTAGACAACGTTATGACAAATAGAGCTTTTGGAATTATAAGGGAAAGGGCTAAAATCTGCAGGGCATGCTACGCTACACCCACCATACGTCAACCAACAGTAAGGGCGAACCCTCAGGTTCGCCCTATATATCATTTACTAGTAGCGAGCATCCGAGATGCTCGAGACACTACTATGCTTCAGCCACCTCTAGTGGCGGCTCGACCTTTTTCACTACCGGTGCCAATGGCGGTCGGGTAATCTTCAATCTAAGATCGCACCTGAGACAACGCCCCGCCTCATCATGAGCTTGATCGCCAGATAGACAAGGCTTGGCTTCGGTAAATCCTTTAAGCCGCTCCTCCAGCGGGATGAGATGCGTCTCGATCCTCTTTCGATCGGCGAACGGCGGACCATCGTCCTTATCCAAATTCAGGCTGGCTTCCTCCACCGGCGCCAGCACTTCCTTGATGATTCCATCACCGCCGAGATACTTATCAATCGCGCTCGCCGCCTGGCGGGCGCCAGCGATAGCTTCAATGACCGAGGCTGCTCCCGTAACGGCATCACCAGCAGCGAACACACCGGGCTTGCTGGTCTCCATGGTCTTTTTGTTCACCTGTATAGTGTTGCCTCTACCTATTTTAATGCCGAACTCATCGGAAATTAACGGCGCCTGGCCAATGGCTGCAATGATGTTATCGAATTCCGTCGCGTACTCGCTCCCCTTAATAGGAACAGGCCGCCGCCTGCCGCTGGCATCGGGCTCGCCCAACTCCATCTTTATGCACTCTAAACTCAATTTACCATTGCTCTGCGTTATCTTTGAGGGCGCCGCCAGGAATACCATCTGCACACCCTCATCCAGAGAATCAATGATTTCCTCAGGATCAGCCGGCATCTCAGCACGGGTACGGCGATAAACCATAACCACCTCTTTCGCCCCTACTCGCAACGAAACGCGTGCCGCATCCATGGCAGCATTTCCCCCACCGATGATCGCTACTTTGCCCTTGATATCGACCTTTCGTCCCAGGTTTGCCTCCCTGAGGAATGTAGCCCCGTCCATAACACCAGGTAGCTCTTCGCCATCAACACCGATCTTCATGCCTTCATGAGCCCCTATTCCAACAAAGACAGCGTCATAGCCCTCTTTCAAAAGGCTATCTACGGATTCCACTCTGGTGTTTGTCCTGATTTCAACACCCGCATCACGAATGATGTCGATCTCGCCGCCGAGAATGTCCCGCGGGAGACGATACTCAGGGATACCCACCCTCATCATACCACCAGCCTCGGGTAACGCCTCATACACTACTACCTTATGCCCCGCCTTTGCCAGGTAGAAGCCTGCGGTTAGACCAGCAGGGCCAGCCCCTACCACCGCCACCTTTTTCCCGGTGCTTGCGGACTTCCGGGAGCCCTTCTTCCACTGATCGTCACCCATGTCAGCGGCTACCCGCTTGAGGTCCTTAATTCCAATAGAGTCGCTCAAGGCATCACGACGACAGGCCTGCTCACATGGATGGATACAAACCCGTCCCAGGGAACCAGGAAACGGAACTTTCTCCCTGACTACTGCCAGCGCCTCTCCATACTTCCCTTCCTTCACGTAGTTCACATACCTCGGTATATCAATATGGGCAGGACACGCATCGCTGCAAGGAACGATGTAGCCTTCGCGATTCTTAACAATCTTCGTGAGCGGCATCTTGTCAACTATAGCACCCGTGGGGCAAACCTCAACGCAGGCAAAACAGAATTTGCACCCGGAATCGCCTACCGAACCGCCCTTAACAGTATCGACACGCGTAGGATTCTCCTCATTATCGAAAGCATATACCCCGATGCCCCTCACATCGCGGCACACTCGAACACAGCGCCCGCAGAGCACACAGAGTTCATAGTTACGTTCATAGAACGGATTGTCTCGCAATACCGTGTATCCTTTGGGATTATATGCAAGATCAGGTTCGATACCAACGTAATCTACCAGCCTCTGAAACTCACAGAATCCGTTCTTCGGACATATCAGGCAGTGCTGGTCGACAGCTACAGTGCGGAGGCAGACATCAAAGGGACTGCAACGTTCTCTGCGCCAGCATTCAAGGCACGCGTGGGGATGTTCACTGAGAATCTTCCCCAGCGCTTCACGGCGGCGCACTTGCAGTTCCGCTGAATCAGTGGTTACGACCATACCCTGAGCTACTTCCGTCTTACATGCCAGAGGATAATCTGCCGTCCCCACGATGCTTACCACACACATGTTGCACTGGCCAACTGGAGTAAGGTCAGGGTGATCACAAAGGAATGGTATATATATACCCGCATCCTGTGCAGCTCGTAGTACGGTTTTCCCTGACTCAGTCCTCACTTCCTGCCCATCGATAGTTATCGTAATCTCAGCCATTGATATCTATACACTCCTCTCCAGATTCTTGCGTTGATTTAAGAACTCGCAATAGCCTGTATATCAAGATATTCGTCTCGGAGACAAACGTTTACAACAAGCTTCTACATAAACCAGACAAAAAAATGCCCACCCTATTGTAGCTTAAGGGATTCTCCAGGTCAACGTATTTTTCATCTATTACTGAAATTGATACAGGCCTCAAAGCTATTATATATTGAAAAAGAGTATGATATTACTATCGCAGTACAGCGGTTGAGGTTGACAGAAAAATTTCAAGAGAATATACTCCTCTTTGGTAAGTTGTACAGGCGTTGATCGCTGAATCCGTCCTGTCAACACACGGAAGCAGCGACACAGGCTTGTGATATTTCAAAACAGAAGGCAAAGTTGATTACATCTACGGGAAGGGAAGACCACACCTCTATCCTCGTTAATCCCTTGAAATATACAATCAAGCAACGCAACACAGCCCTTGAGCCAGCGCAGAAGCTATGCTTGAGAGTTGTGTTATTTTTTGATCACAGCAACGATAGCACAAACTCAATTCGGACCGTTGCATCAATGCTGAATCCTGCACTATAAATGCTATACATTAAAGCCGATTTTCACATTCACGCCATAGGCGAGAGCAATTTCGTCTCAAACACAGTACGTCTGGTTGAAGATACCATTCAGACAGCACTACAGGTAGGACTGAACTGCGTGGCTATCACAGACCATAACGACATACAGCCGGGACTCTATGCCCAGCAGTTCGCGTTGGACAATATGTTGCCTATAACCGTCATTCCCGGATGTGAAATTAACACCGAGGAAGCTCACCTTTTAGCCCTCAACGTGTACTCTCAAATACCTACCAACAAAACATTTGCCGAGACCATTAACATAGTTCATTCATTGGGAGGGTTGGCGATAGCCCCACACCCTGATTATGATAAACTCGTAAATGGCCTCCCCCTCGACGGATTTGAATGGTATAACGGCTTCTGTGGGTCATTTGAGTATGACGACATTCCCCTTGCTCGACTCGGGGGGAGCGATGCACATGCACCCATAGAGTTATCGAGAGACTCCTGCTGGACTCTGGTTGAGACCGAGGACCTCTCTGTTGATGCTATTCTGAACGCAATCAAAAAGAAAAGAACAATGCCAATAATGGGGAGAGGCTGGGAATACCGGCGGCGATAGTATCGGAGAGCATGTCACCTCGGTACAGTAGTGATATCGCTTTTCAGTTCGAATATGGTGGTTGTATAATTGACAGCAATCCCTCCAAAAGGAAATCAACTTCGGATACTCCATACATCAGATGTCCACGTTGGCGAAGGGGATTCTGGAAGACCGGAATACCTGGAGAGCCATTCACCCCAGAGCCTGAAGGCTGTAGTAAACCTGGCAATTAAAGTTAACGCAGACATGGTGATATTTGCAGGGGACCTGTTTGAATGGAACTCCGTTAGCCCTCACATAGTCAGGTTTACAAAGGAACAAATATGCCGGCTACAGGTACCAGCGATCATTCTTCCGGGGAATCACGACTGCCTGGATTCAAATTCCATATATCATAAGATTGATTTCTTCGAAGACGCTCCACATGTGCATATATTCAGACAACAGGACGGTGAGACCTTCTCGTTCCCGCACCTCGATGTCGCAGTCTGGGGAAGGCCAATATATTCATACGAGATTGATTTCCAACCACTGTCCAGTATCCCCGCGCGAGGCCAGGAAAAGTGGCATATCGCCGTTGCCCACGGCTTTTATGTCAAACCAGAGCCCGATACGTTCTTCAATGTTCGGATGTCCTGGCAAATAAGCCAGGACGATATTATCACGTCCGAGCGAGACTACATCGCCCTGGGCCATGCAGAAGGTTTCGCCTGCGTGTGCAATGACCCCGTTAAAGCCTACTATTCTGGTTCACCATCAACCACAGGTGCCGCACTTATCGTGGATTTCGTCGATGGAATAGGGGCTCAGGTACTATCCTGTCCCCTGTATGGCTAGCCAGATTAGCCAAGACAGAGGTTAGATGCGGACCAGGATACCCACTGCAAACCACGACATAGTCTCATAGCGTAATCATATCACCTGTGTGGCATTCATCATCGCTGAACATTCATAAGCTCATCACTATGGACAACAAGCCATCTTTTTTACACCGCAGGGGTTGCGACCCTCTAACAAAGATGGTATACTAACCGATGGTGAGGTTATAAAACATGACGGGTAAGATGAAATAGTCTCGCAGAAACCTGGCGGAATTTATATATTTCGCCAGGTTTTTTTTGGATTGAAGGAGAGGATATGGTACAAGCAGTAACTCCTTATCAAGAAGCAGTTGATATCGTCAAAGAGGCAGGAGGTGAGGCATTTAAGCTCTGCTACCAGTGCGGGCTTTGCAGCGGCACCTGTCCCTGGAATCTGGTAAGGAGCTTCATCGTCCGTCGGCTGATGCATGAGACCCAGTTGGGAGTGGTTGACTTTGAGGACGAGGACATATGGCTTTGCGCTACTTGCAATGCGTGTGTTTCGGTATGTCCCCGTGGCGTTGAAATAATAGATGTTATGAAATCGCTGCGCAACGTCGTAGCCGAGGTCGGGGCAGCAAAGGTCCCTGATTCCCTGCGCATCACGACCAAGACTATCTCGGCCGCAGGCAATCCCCAGGGCGAAGACCGCGAGAAGCGAGGGGAGTGGGCAGAAAACGCCGGGGTAAAACCCTTCACCCAGGACAGCGAGCTACTGTATTTTTCCTGCTGCGTCCCCGCCTATGATCCCAAAGTGCGAAGAATAGCTCTGGCCACATCCAGCATTCTCCAGAATGTTGGTGTGACCTTCGGCATACTGGGAGCCAAGGAAAGTTGCTGCGGCGAGAGTGTGCGTAAGGCAGGAAATGAGACCATATTCCAGGGCCTGGCTGAAGACAATATCAAGGCATTCGAGGAGAGCGGTGTTAAAAAGATATTGGTGAGCTCACCTCATTGCTATCACACATTTAAGAACGAATACCCAGAGCTTGGTGGCAACTTTGAAGTCGTTCACTCCACACAGTATCTGGCGGAACTTATCAGAGACGGCAAGCTAAAGTTTTCCAAGGAGATCAATAAAAAGGTCGCATACCATGATCCCTGTTACCTTGGACGTCACAACAATATATATGACGAGCCTCGCGAGGTATTGAAGAGCATCCCCGGGCTGGAGTTAATCGAGTTGCCAGATAACCGGGAGCAAGCCCTCTGCTGTGGTGGTGGTGGTGGAAGAATCTGGATGGAAACCAAGAAAGAGGAAAGATTCTCCGACATCAGACTGGAGCAAGCCCTTGAAGTGGGGGCGGACATTTTAGTTATTGCGTGCCCCTATTGCATGCTCAACTTCGACGATAGCGTTCTCACTATGGGTAAAAGCGACGTTATTGAGATTAAAGACATCACAGAGTTGGTTCAGGAAGCGATCTAGCAAATCGAGGAGTTCGTATGGAAGATATTAGAATCGGCGTTTATATTTGCCACTGTGGTTTAAATATCGCCAGTGTCGTTGATGTTGAAGAGGTAGCGAAATACGCCAGCACCCTGGACTCCGTGGTAGTATCACGAGACTACAAGTTTATGTGCTCCGATCCCGGGCAGGACCTCATCAAGAGCGACATCAAGGAGCACAACCTTAACAGAGTAATAGTGGCATCTTGCTCTCCCCGAATGCATGAGTCCACGTTCCGCAAGGCGTGTGCTGCTGCAGACCTGAATCCCTACCTCTATGAGATGGCCAACATCCGGGAAGCGTGCAGTTGGGTTCATGAAGACAAAGAACTGGCTACAGCTAAAGCCAAGGACCTGGTGCGAGCTGCTGTGCGTCGGGTGAAGCTACAAGAGCCACTGGAGGTGAGGGAGATTCCATTCAATCCCAACACCTTGATCGTAGGTGGCGGTGTGGCCGGTATCCAGGCTGCGCTCGAAATCGCAGATGCGGAGCATAAGGTTTATCTTGTTGAAAAAGACCCCAGCATCGGCGGGCACATGATCCAATTGGACAAAACGTTTCCCACTCTTGACTGTTCACAATGTATCCTGACCCCCAAAATGGCCGCCGTAGGATCACACCCGTACATTGAGCTCATGACCTACAGCGAGGTTGAGGAAGTTACCGGTTTCGTGGGGAATTTCAATGTAAAGATCAGGAAAAAGGCTCGCTATGTAAAAGAAGAGGAATGCAACGGCTGCGGTATGTGTTGGGAAAAATGCCCCTGGAAGGCACCCAGCGAGTATGAAGTCGGGATGGCCGAAAGAAAGGCTATCTACACACCTTTTGCCCAGGCAGTGCCCAACATCCCCGTCATCGACCGGGATTACTGCGCGTATTTCCTCAAAGGCAAATGCCGGGCCTGCGAAAAATTCTGTGAAAGAAATGCCATCGATTTCGAGCAGGTTGACCGTTTTGTCGATATAGAGGTAGGTTCTGTCATTTTGGCCACAGGCTACGACCTGTTCGATTCCAGCATCATTCCGCAGTACGGCTATAAAACCTACGATAATGTGTTCACCGGGCTGGAGTTTGAGAGGATGTCCAGCGCAACCGGGCCAACCGGTGGCGAAATTTGCCTGAGGGACGGCCGGGAGCCGGAAAGTGTGGCCATTGTTCATTGTGTCGGCAGTCGTGATCAGAACTACAATGAATACTGCTCCCGTGTATGCTGCATGTATGGCCTTAAAACCGCCCACCTGGTAAAGGACAAGACAAATGCCGAAGTATATGAAATATACATCGATATGAGATGCTTCGGTGAAGGCTATGAAGAATTCTACAAGCGAGTATGTGATGAAGGCGTGACGTTCATACGCGGTAAGGTAGCCAAAGTCACTGATCGCACTATTGGCGATGAAGAGCCAGGCAAACTGATCGTCGTTGTTGAGGATTCCCTCATCGGGAGTGTCATGAGGCTTCCCGTAGATATGGTAGTACTGTGTCCAGCTTTACAATCACGCGCAGATTCAGAAGACCTGGCCAGAAAATTTGTCATTAACAGAAGGGGTGACGGCTTCTTCCTGGAGAGACACGTTAAGCTTGATCCGGTAACCACACCGACCGATGGTATCCTGATCGCGGGATGCTGTCAGGGGCCAAAGGATATCCCCGACTCAGTAGCTCAGGGTGCTGCCGCTGCTGCCAGAGCACTGAGTATGATCAGCAAAGGTAAGGTTACGCTCGAGGCGGCAGTCTCTCACGTGAATACGGACCTCTGTATCGGCTGCGGTCGTTGTGAGGAAGTATGTCCCTTCAATGCTCCCAAAGTTAGTATGGATGGAGGCCCGCTACCGGTTTCCAGTGTGAACGAGGCGTTATGCAAAGGTTGCGGCTCGTGTGCCGTCGCCTGTCCCACAGGAGCCATAACGATCTGGCACTTCAAACCGGAGCAAATACTGTCCATGGTTGATGCCTTGGCGGAGGTCCAACAATGAGCGAATTCGAACCACGTATCCTTTGCTTTGCCTGCAATTGGTGTTCCTATGCAGCAGCCGATATCGCGGGGACGAGCCGTCTCCACTATCCCTCGAATGTAAGGGTTATACGAGTGATGTGCAGTGGCATGGTAAGCCCTGAATACGTCCTTAAAGCCTTTGAGGAGGGATTCGATGGTGTAATGATCGCCGGCTGTCACATAGGAGATTGTCACTACATCTCGGGCAATATGAGGGCAGAGGAACGAATAGAGAAATTGAAGAAACTGCTACATACACTGGGGTTGGAAGATGAGCGACTATTGCTGAGGTGGATCGCAACTTCTGAAGGGCCGCTATTTGCCGAGACAATCACGCAGTTTGTCGGGCAATTGAAAAAAGTAGGCCCCTCACCCTTCAGAAAGGAGTTGGTGGCTTGAGCCTAGAGGACATCATTCAAGAAACGAACACCTATTTGTGTATTGACTGTGGCAAGTGTACCGGCTTATGTCCGATCACCAGGCACTGTCCAAGCTTCTCACCCAGGATCATGGTGGAAGAAGCTCTATTAGGATTTGAAGACGAATTAACCTATAACCGTGACCTCTACTCCTGTTTAACCTGCTATGCGTGCTCCGCTAAATGCCCGGGCGATGTCGATTTCCCCGTGTTTGTCCAAAAAGCGAGAGCTATGGCCGCGGACGTAGGGCAACATGGTGATTGTGCACATTCAGGTATCCTCCAATCCATGGCACGGTTAATGGCGCACTCTCAAGTCAAACAAAACAGGTTGGATTGGGTATCGGATGACCTGAGAGTTTCGGATAAAAGCGATATCATGTACTTCGTTGGTTGCGCTCCCTATTTCGAGGATACTTTCGACTTCGATACCGGAGCCATCGCGATCGCAAAGGGAACTGTTAAGATACTCAATGCCTTTGGTGTGGAGCCGTTGGTTCATCCAAACGAAAAATGCTGCGGACACGATCTGCTATGGACAGGAGACCTGGAGACATTTAAACTCTTAGCAGAACAGAACGCAGCTATGATCAAAGAGGCCGGGGTCAAGAAGATAATATTCTCCTGCCCCGAGGGATACCGCACCTTTAAAGAGGATTATCCGAAATACGTGGACCTCAATTGCGAGATACAGCATATCTCTGAGTTCGTAGCTGATAAGGTGGCAGAGGACGGCTCGAAATTTAGTGAGATTAAAAAGAAGGTAACATACCAAGATCCCTGCAGATTAGGAAGGCACGAGGGAATATACGAGCAACCACGGCAGGTACTTGCAGCTATACCTGGCATGGAGCTTGCTGAAATGGAACACAATCGGGACAGTTCCATTTGCTGCGGCACGAGCGCTTTCGTTAACTGCGACTTCTGTTCCAGGCAGGTACGGATCAACCGGCTGCTCGAAGCAAAGGCCACCGGGGCCGAGGTCCTGGTAACCAGTTGCCCCAAGTGTCAGACACACTTCAGATGTGCAATGAGCAACAAGGGAGAGGAAAAAGGGCCGGATGTAGGGATCGAAGTGGTTGACTTCGTGAATATAGTGGCTAATGCCCTGGGAGACGAGCACCATGAGTGATGCAGTACTAGTAATCGGTGGTGGTATTGCTGGCATCCAGGCTTCTCTGGACCTGGCAGAGATGGGGAAGCAGGTTTATCTAATAGAGAAAACCCCCAGTATCGGGGGCAGGATGGCTCAGTTAGATAAAACATTCCCCACTAATGACTGCTCTATTTGTATCCTGGCGCCCAAGATGGCGGACTGCTATGATCACCCGAACACTACTGTTTTCACCTGTTCCGAGGTTAAAGAGGTAACCGGTTCAGCAGGTGATTTCACGGTTAAAGTGCTCAAGAGAGCACGGCTTGTCGATGAGAAAAAATGCACAGGTTGTGGCGCGTGTACCGAGAAGTGCCCGGCAAAGGCCCCCGACGAGTTCAATGTGAATCTGGGAACGAGAAGGGCCGCCCATTTATACTTCTTGCAGGCTGTTCCGCGACTGGCGCTCATCGATAAAAACAGTTGTATAAGGTATACCAAGGGGCCTAAAAAAGACGGCTCACCCAGATGCGGGGTTTGTATTGAGGCCTGTGAGGCAGGAGCGATAGATTTCGACCAGCAGGATGAGGAGATCACCCTGAAGGTAGGAGCCGTAATCATCGCTATCGGCTTTGATCCCTACGATCCCACATCAATGACAGAGTATGGATATGGACGATTCAAGAATGTGGTCACTGGCATGGAATATGAGCGATTGATCTGTGCCTCGGGCCCAACAGGAGGTCATCTGCACAGACTTTCCGACGACCACCGGGACCCCAAAAAGATCGCATTTATCCAGTGTGTCGGATCCCGAGACCTGCATCATAACCGGTATTGTGCCGGTGTCTGCTGTATGCACTCCACAAAAGAGGCAATCCTCGCCAATGAGCACGACAACGATATCCACTCCTATATTTTCTACATCGATGTCAGGGCTTCAGGGAAGGGATTTCAGAACTACGTTGCCCGTGCGGAGAAAGAGTACAACGTTACCTACATCAGAAGCAGGGTTGCTGAGATAACCGAGGATGCCGACCAGAATCCTGTAATCTGGTATGAAGATACAAGTTCTCAGGAAGTAAAGAGTATGACTGTGGACATGGTGGTGTTAGCAACATGTATGGTGCCACGAGAAGGTGTTGACAGCATATCTGAGGCGACCAAGGTTGACCTGACGGAGTATAAGTTTTTCAAGACATCTTCCATGTCCCCTGTTGACTCCACAATCCCAGGTATATTCGCCTGTGGGTATTGTCAGGGGCCTATGGATATTCCAGAGTCTGTAGCCCAGGCCAGCGCTGCCGCAGCCAGGGCTGCTGAGATCGTGAGTTCGAGGTAAAAAGCATGGCTGAAGAAGAAGTAAGAATTGGCGTCTTTCCCTGCCACTGTGGGTCTAATATCGGTGGTTGGTTAGATGTTCCTGAGGTGACAGAATACGCTCGCACCTTGCCCAACGTGGTTCATGCCCAAAATAATCTCTATACCTGCTCTGAAGCCGGTTTGTCGCAGATAAAGACGGCTATCAAGGAACACAAACTCAATCGAGTGGTCGTGGCCTCCTGTACCCCCAGAACGCATGAGCCGCTGTTCAAGCGTGTGTGCCAGGAATCAGGTCTCAATCCCTCGCTCTTCGAGTTTGTTAATATGCGCGAGCATTGCTCCTGGGTGCACATGAAGGATAGGGACGCGGCGACTCAAAAGGCAAAAGACCTTATCCGGGCCGGTGTTTCCAAGGCCGCTATGCTTGAACCACAAGAGGATATATATATAGATGTAGAGCCGAAGGCCGTGGTCATTGGCGGAGGAATTGCAGGCCTCACCGCAGCTCTTACTGTTGCCAATGTTGGGTTCGATGTAAAGCTGGTAGAACGGGAAAACAAGCTGGGGGGAATTCTCAAGGATGTCTACAAGCTCTACCCCTCAAATGAAGATGCGTCTGTATTGATCAATCCCAAGATAGAGGCAGTGAACAAGCATCCCCGAATAGAAGTGCTCTTGAACTCGACTGTAAAGGACATTAAGGGATTTGTGGGAAACTACGATATCACAATTGCCCAGGATGGGAAAGAGGAAATCGCCAAAACAGGCGTGATAATAGTAGCTACCGGAGCAGAGGAACTCAAGCCACAGGGGCTGTATGGCTATGACGGTAAGAAGGTAGTAACACAGCTCGAATTAGAGCAAATGCTGGCACAGGGCAACGTTAAGGCCGACAAGGTAGTGATGATATTGTGCGCCGGTGCCAGGATTCCCGGACGCTCGTATTGCTCACGAACCTGCTGTATGACCGCTATCAAGAATGCCCTGTTAATTAAAGAAGCAAATCCCAAGGCGCAGGTTCATATCCTCTATCGGGACCTGCAAACCTATGGTACAGAGTATGAGGATTACATCAGAAAGACAAAAGTGCAGGGTGTCAGGTATGTCAGGTACTCCCCCACAAATCCTCCCGTAGTTCAGGATGGTTGTGTTAATGTCTACCATGATCTACTGGGGAGAGAAATTTCGTTGGAATCCGATCTGGTAGTATTGGCCACTCCTCTCATTCCGCATAGCGATGCTGGGGAGCTATCCAAGATGCTCAAGGTACCTCAAGAGGAAAACAAGTTCTTCCTTGAGGCTCATGTGAAGTTGCGGCCACTGGATTTTGCCACTGATGGCATATTCGTATGTGGTTGTGCCTCATGGCCTGCAGATATAGAGCAGACATTAGCACAGGGGCTTGGTGCAGCATCGCGGGCGCTTATCCCTCTCTCCAAGGGCAAAGTAAAGGTCGAGCCGATCGTCTCTTCAGTCGACCAGGATAAGTGTATCGGTTGTGGGATATGTGAATACCTGTGTCCTTTCAAGGCTATCGCTGTCGTCCCCACCGAGAAGGGGGATCGGGCACAGACTATTATTGCATCCTGTAAAGGGTGTGGAATGTGCAGTTCCCACTGCCCCAAAGTGGCTATAAAAATGACCAATTTCACGGATGCCCAGATAGCTTCTCAGATAGCTGCGCTAGCAGCCGTATAGGTGAATAGAGTATGGAAAATCAGAATGATTTCGAACCAAAAATCTTAGGCTTCTGCTGTAACTGGTGCTC
This sequence comes from Chloroflexota bacterium, assembly GCA_034189725.1. Classification (GTDB taxonomy): domain Bacteria; phylum Chloroflexota; class Dehalococcoidia; order SZUA-161; family SZUA-161; genus JAXHUK01. The sequence continues at coordinate 13,018 of JAXHUK010000051.1, forward strand.
GTACGCCGGCGCCGACCTTGCGGGAGTCTCCAGGATGCAGTATAAACCCAACATCCGAATCATCAGGGTAATGTGTTCCACGAGGGTAGACCCCACATTCGTCGTCGAGGGCTTCCTGGGGCAAATGGACGGCATAATGGTTCTCGGCTGCCATCTGGGAGATTGCCATTATATGACGGGCAACTATGAGGCGATAAACATGATCGCTGAGACCAGAAGGCTGCTGTACTACGCCGGTATCGATGACAGGAGATTGATCCTGGACTGGGTTTCTGCCTCCGAGGGTGCCAGATTCTCACAGGTGGTGAACAGCTTCACCGAAGAGATACGGCAACTGGGGCCCCTGGGAACATCTGAAGGAAAGACATTTAGCGAATTAAAGTTTAAGCTAGATGCCGCCAAGGCAACCGCTCAGGGAGAGAAACTGAGATGGGTCGCCGCCAAACAAACCGAATTCATGACCGATGGCAACAAGTATGGAGAGGTCTTCACCCAGCATGAGCTACGACGTTCGATGGACGGTATCATCGCAGATGAACTGGCATCAAATGAGATTATGCTGCTCATGCAAGAGAAACCTGCAACGGTTAAGGAGATAGCCTCAACCATCAACCTGCCACCTCCCAGAGTGTTAAGGTATATCTCAGCACTGCGGAAGAGGGGATTGGTTGATTTACATAGTGTGGATGGGGGCTCTCCCAGATACACTATTCGTGCCAAGGAGGGAGCGTAACAGTGAGTGGTAAAGCGGTACTGATCGTAGGTGGTTCCCTTGCCGGGATACAGCAGGCCCTGGAGCAGGCTAAAACGGGTAACAAGGTTTATCTCGTTGAGAAGTTCCCCACCCTCATTTGTGAGCGAATAGGAGTCAACGGTACCTATGACCCCGACAACCTGTTCATGTCGCCAATGCTGGAAGAAGTGAAAAACAACGAGAATATTCAGATAATCACCGGTGCCGAAGTAGAAAAGGTGGCGGAGGCAGACGGCAAATTCAAGATTAAAATAAAGCAGCGAGCTTCTCGCATCATTGATGAGCTGTGTGACGACTGCAAGGCCTGTATCGCGGTATGTCCGGTGAATCTCTGGGATGATGCCAACGAGCAGCTATCCCTGCGCACTGCGATAGATACTCCCTGCATGGGTAGCGGTATCTATAACATCGTCAAGGATGATATGCCCATCTGCCAGGCAACCTGCCCGGCAAACCTGGATATACGGAGCTACCTCGGCCTTATTGCCGATGGCAAGTTCGAAGAGTCACTGGCTGTCATACGACAGCGCCTGCCATTCCCCGGTATCATCGGTCGCATATGCCCCCACCCTTGTGAGCAGAAATGCAACCGTGGCCTTCAGGATGAACCGCTGTCTATTTGCGGTCTGAAGAGATTCGTGGCCGATTGTGAACTGGCGGAGAAGGATCCCAAAGCAAATGTAACGGCGAAAGCTGGCACTCGCCCGGAAAAGGTCGCTGTTGTCGGTGGTGGCCCCGCGGGGTTGACCTGCGCCCATGACCTGGCTCAACTGGGGTATGGCGTAACCATATTCGAGGCACTACCCGTGTTGGGTGGTATGTTGGCTGTGGGTATTCCCGACTACCGTCTGCCCAGAGAGCTTCTTGAGAAGGAAATAGATGTAGTGAGAGCCCTTGGTGTGGCCATCAAGACGGACACACGTATCGGGAAGGATATTACCATTGACGGGCTGTTCAAGGATGGGTTCAAAGCGATGTTCATTGCCGTAGGAGCTCATGATAGCCAGAAGCTGGGTATCCCCGGCGAGGAAGCTGAGGGTGTCGTCGACGGGGTTTACTTCTTGCGGGATGTGAACCTGGGCCAAAAGGTTTGGGTAGGAGAAAATGTAGCCGTAATAGGTGGTGGCAACGTTGCAATCGATGCCGCTCGATGCGCTCTGCGGCTTGGTGCCAAGAAGGTATCCATCATCTACAGAAGATCACGGCAAGAGATGCCCGCGAGCGAAGAGGAGATCGACGCTGCTGAAGAGGAGAATATCGATATTCAGTATCTGGTTGCCCCAGTGGAAGTCGTTTCCAGCAACAATAAAGTGAAAGCGTTAAAGTGCACCAAGATGGAACTGGGAGAGCCCGATGCCTCCGGCAGAAGACGGCCAGTACCAGTTGCAGGATCGGAGTTCGACATCGAGTTGGATATGATAATACCAGCGATCGGCCAGGTCTCAGACCTCTCGTTCCTGGGAGATGGTAGCGGAGTGGAAACAACGAAGAGGAACACCATAGCAGCCGATGCTGAAACCCTGGCAACAACGCGTCCCGGCGTCTTTACCGGAGGTGACGCGATGACTGGCCCCGATATTGCGATCGCTGCTGTCGCTGCCGGTAAGAGAGCAGCAGCATCCATTGACAATTATCTTAGGGGAGAATAGAGAAGCTATGGCCGAGGAAAGAGGAAGATATCTCATAGAGTTCAAGGACATACCGGCGGAACGCCAGAGAATCCCTGAAATCGCTGTAGAGGAAAGGGTAACAGACTTCAGGGAGGTCGCCCTGGGGTTCACTCGCGAGTTGGCTATGAGTGAGGCCGCACGCTGTTTAAGCTGCCGCAGGTGTCTGGGATGCAAGCTTTGCCTGGCGGAGTGCCATACTAAAGCTATAGACTTCGACCAGGCCGATCAGGATATAGAGGTTGAAGTCGACTCGATACTGCTCGCTCCTGAAATTGAGCGGGTTACCTCTCCTGTTAATGGCAATCTTGGTTATGGCAAGTACCTGAATGTCGTCAGCGGTATGGAGTTCGAACGTATTCTCAGTGATAATGGTCCATACGGCGGCCTGGTACTTCGCCCTTACGATGGTGAGATACCCAAGAAAATAGCCTTCGTTCAATGCTCAGACCAGCAGAATCCCCATTCTCTCTCTCACACCGTGAAGGAGATACTCCTTGCTCAAAAGAAGATAGAGGGGTTGGAGAGTTGTCTCTACATTGCGGATTCAAGTGTCACCGATGGCGATATCGAAAAGCACCTCGGTAAAGGGTCCAACGTCAGCCTTAAACGGGCAAAGGTGCTGGCAGCAAAAGAAGTCGAGGACAGCAAGAACGTAGTTGTCGAGTTCGCTGAAAGCGAAGGCGGCTCGAGCAAGGAGGAAGAATTCGATATGGTAGTCCTGTCAACAGGATTCAACCTCCCCGGCGCTACCAAAGAGTTGACCAGAAAACTGGGCGTAGAGACAAAAGGGCGTCGTTTCTGGGAAACCGACGGTGTTTCTCCTGCTGAAACATCCCGGAGCGGGGTGTTCTTTGTCGGCTACGACTTTGCAGATTAATCCGTAATTCTGGTTCGGGCAGACACAGGGGTCTGCCCCTACGGTGGATAGATACAAGACCTCGTTAAAACAGCGGGGTCTTTTTATTTTTATCAGGTAGTACGTCATTCTGAGGGAGCATTCGCGGTTGAACCCACCGAGATTCTTCCCCTTCACTTCGTTCAGGGTCAGAAAGACTCGCGAGATCAGGGGTAGCCTGCAGCATCCGCTCCAGCGTTATCCAAGCCTTACGCGTCCTGGACTCCTGCTTCCGCAGGAGTGTGGCAGCATCATATCTTTGCGAGCGCAGCGAAGCAATCTCACTCCTCACACCACATGATTGCTTCGTCGCTCCGCTCCTCGCAAAGACAGTAATGAATCCCCGTTTTCATCCTCCAGGCTCAGAATGACATGACATTTTCATCCCCGTGATGCCGATAGTAACGGGCATGATTGATAGCAAATAAAGCACGATGTGTATCCTGCGGCTGGCGAGTGCTATCCTCGTCTCCTGGCTCGTTGCGCGGTCAATACGTAATAGGCAAGCAAACCAAAGACAAGAACTGCGAGGACCGGCCCCAGAACCCCCCAGACATTAGAATCACCATCAGTTAGAGGCGGCGTGGCATTACCTGCCGTAGTCGGCACACTCGTTGGCGTCGGCTCCGGTGTAGCCGTTGCAGCCAGCGTGGGAGTCGCCGTAGGAACCGGCGTAGGTGGTGGTGATCCAGTCAACATAACGATCACCCCTCTCTGCTCCAGGTCAGCGACATGGACATCCAGCGACGTTGTGCTCAAGGGATTTCCTACCAAATACACTTTGTCCCCATCACCGAGACCACTGTTGGCCACCAGCGGAGCTATGTCAGCTATCTGGTTATGCGAAAGCCAGAGATCGGCCAGATTGTTTAATTCAGAAAGCGGCGAGATGTCGCTGATTTGGTTATAGGTCATATAGAGGTACATTAAGCTGGCGAGATCGGACAATGGTGAGATATCGCTGATCTGGTTTCCTCCAACGTTGAGAACTATCAGGCTGTTGACGGTGCTCAGTGGCGAGATGTCGCTTATCTGGTTCTGTCCAAGGTAGAGGCTGTTCAAATTTGTGAGGTTGGAGAGCGGCGAGAGGTCGCTTATACGGTTCCCCCACAGAGAGATACTGCTCAGGCTAGTGCAGTATTCCATTCCAGTGAGATCAGAAATTCCCTTAGCCTCAGCAGAAAACATAGTAAGGGCATCAAGGTCGGATCGGGAAATATCCCCGGCCGGCTTCCCGATTGCTTCGCGAATCGCCACCTCAAGATTGGGATCAGGAAAAACAACCAGCTCGTCAGCCACCACAACCGGGGGATAGAGCAACAGCGCAAGCAGCGCCACCAGCATAATCGCCAGACTGAACGTTCTTGGTATTCTCATTGTCTACCTTCTTCATAATTTACTACGAACCGGGGTTCAATTACCACTTCGAAAATTCTATTCTCCATTATGCCATCATGTCAAGGTCTTTCTGCAAACAGTAATCCGTGGATTCTGTAACAAAGGTTTACAGGTGTCCTTGGGGTCTAGCAAACAGTCCGCGCGTTACAGTCCGTGCACGTCTGAAAGAGCCGTATACCACTTATGTGCTATCCCCAAACCGTCATTTCCCTCTATCAATGTACACCATACATCAAAACCTCATAAACGAAAGCCAGTAAAAGATTGACAAAGCAGTCCAAAGATGATATAAAGGATTAAATTCGTACCTTGGGATAATACTGCTAATTACTGTTGTATTCCTGCAGGGGAGGTGATGCCAGCAGAGATGATTGTCGCGAGAGAGGAAAAACACATTATCTTTTATTAGACAGCCTTCATCACCGAAGGAGGGATGAGAATGAATATAGCACATAGGGGAAGCCGTAGACTCGGCATAAAAGTCACTTTGGTATTGATTCTGGTTGCCTCGCTAGTAGTATTCATGGCTATAGGCGAGGCTTTGGCTCAGTGTGGACCGACTCCAGATCCTTGCGGAGCAAGTAAACTTTTCGCAGACCCATCCCGGGACAAGCTATATGTCCACCAGGGCGAACTGATAACATACTGGGTTGAGGCAGGCAACCGTGTTGGCGGGCCATACCCAATTCCCTGGGGATGCGATGTTGCCAACACCACTGTAACGTTCCATCAGCCCGCATACGACGGCACGCCTACTGGCAACTCTTCTGTTCTGGAGACGCTTGTTTATTTCCCGTCGGACGAATCGAATAACAAGGTGTATTTTGCTACTAGTCATGCCATCTTGTACTATACCGTGAACGTTGACCCTAGCGTTACTACAATCACCGCCACGGCCACTGCCCAGGGTGTGCTGATGGATGGCTCCTGCAGCAATGCGCAGTCAGACAAAGATATCGGCGCTACCGTGCTCTGGCCTGACCTGGAGATCACTAAGACCGGGGATGAAGTATCCAAGGTAGGCGACACGATCAACTACGAATTCTTTATTGAGAACACCGGTAATGAGACTTTGGATCGTGTAAGTGTTATTGATGACGTAATAGGAGATATTACCAATGACTTCCCTGCCACGCTGGCAGCAGGAGCCAACGACACCATCTATAAGAGCTACACCGTGCAGCCTGGGGATGATGGCGACTCCTTAGAGAACACGGTAGTTGCCATCT
>JAXHUK010000052.1:0-5354 GCA_034189725.1 Chloroflexota bacterium
TTTCTTGAATTCAGCATCTTCTTCCTGAAGTTTTGCCGAGTCCAGGAGCATTATTTCGGCAATATCACAAGTGGCAGCCGTACCATAAATCCTCCCTCGAAAACCTTCACGAACCAGCTTAGGAATCAGCCCACAGTGGTCAACATGGGCATGTGTCAGCAAAACAGCATCGATATCACGTGGTGGCACGACAAAAGGTTCCCAGTTTCTACTTCTCAATTCCCTCTCTTGGTAAAGGCCACAATCGATGAGTAGATTGGTGCCGTTCACGGTAATACAATATCTTGAGCCCGTAACATTTTGGGCTGCTCCTAAAAATTTAAGTCTGATCGACAAAACAGTAATCCCCCTGTTTATTTTGAACAATGATACCACATAAACAAGCGAATCAACACTTGTCATCGGCACGATAATGGTCTTCTTATGGGCAATTGAAAAGACAAGCCTTGATTCTTAGCGGTGTCGCGTCAAAAGAAAGTGTGAGAAACGCGATGACATTGCTTCCACCACGTTTCATCACGACGCGATTCTCAGTATTGACAAAGACTAGTCAGAATTGTAACGTAAAGGAGACCCAGCCGAGCAAGTGAAGCTAATCAACTTCAACACCGCATAAAGACAGAGGTAATTGCCATATTATGACTGAACAGGAATCAATCATCCCCTCAGACTTTATCCGAAATATCATCAACGAGGACATTAAAAACCGTAAATACGAAGGAAGGGTGCACACACGGTTCCCGCCAGAGCCGAACGGTTATCTGCATATCGGACACGCCAAATCTATTTGCCTCAATTTCGGTATCGCTGCCCAGTACGGAGGATTATGCAATCTGAGATTCGACGATACGAATCCCACCAAAGAAGAGGATGAATACGTTGAAGCAATCAAAGGAGATGTACGGTGGCTGGGATTCGACTGGGAAGATCGACTGTTTTACGCTTCCGATTACTTCGAGCAAATGTACGACTTCGCTGTGCAATTAATAAAAAAGGGTAAGGCATACGTCGATGACCTCAGCGCCCATGAGATCAGAGAGTACCGCGGTACGCTAACCGATCCGGGAAGAGAAAGCCCGTACCGCAATCGTCCAGTAGAGGAGAATATCGATCTGTTCGAGCGTATGAGAGCAGGAGAATTCGCTGATGGCTCGCGTGTTCTTCGTGCAAAGATCGACATGAAATCACCGAACTTCAATCTGCGCGACCCCGCTATGTACCGCATTCTCCATGCAGCGCACCACCGCACAGGAGATGCTTGGTGCATCTATCCGATGTACGATTGGGCTCACGGACTTGAGGACTCTATCGAAGGAATCACTCATTCTATATGTACGCTGGAGTTCGAGGACCATCGCCCGTTGTATGACTGGTTTCTCGAAGAATTGGGGATATATCATCCGCAGCAGATCGAGTTCGCTCGACTCAATCTTACCTACACCGTGATGAGCAAGCGCAAGCTGCTGCAACTGGTGGAACTGGGTTATGTCACCGGATGGGATGACCCCCGGATGCCTACTGTCTCAGGTCTGCGCCGCCGTGGTTATACACCAGGGGCTATTCGCGATTTTTGCGATCGCATTGGTGTTGCCAAGACCGACAGCACCATCGACATCGCATTGCTGGAGCATTGCATCCGCGAGGATTTGAACAAGCATGCCCCGCGTGTTATGGGTGTGCTGCATCCCATTCGTGTGATCATTGATAACTATCCCGAAGACCAGATCGAAGAACTGGAAGCTGTTAACAATCCCGAAGCCCCCGATATGGGAACTCGTAAGATTCCTTTTTCACGCGTGCTGTACATCGAGCAAGACGACTTTCGTGAAGACCCTCCGAAGAAGTTTTTCCGTCTTTCACCAGGACAGGAAGTGCGATTGCGATATGCGTATCTCATCACCTGCGTGAGCGTGGTAAAGGATGAGCAAACCGGCGAAGTTGTTGAGCTGCATTGCACATACGATCCGGAAACACGAGGTGGATCGACGCCTGACGGGCGCAAGGTTAAGGGGACCATCCACTGGGTTTCAGCTAATCATGCGATCGAGGTCGATGTGCGCCTTTATGATCGGCTGTTCATCGCGGAAAATCCCGACAGTGCATCCGACTTTGAACATGTCTTGAATCCTGACTCGCTGGAGTTAGTAACAGGATATGTCGAGCCCAGTCTGGCAGGAGCAGCCCCGGGAAGCCGGTATCAGTTCGAGCGTCTGGGCTACTTCTGCGTTGATTCCAAAGACTCGTCGGCCGAACGTCTGGCATTCAACAGGACGATTTCACTTCGCGACTCGTGGGCCAAGATAGCAAAACAGCTTTAGAGGCACGTCTACAGAGCTTGTATACAAGTTCTTCTGTGCTATAATGTCTCCGGGGCGATATTCTCACTTGCTCTTTAGTCCAACTTCGACAACGTAAAAAGGAGGGATAGTTATGGAGCAACAGAAAGGATTCCTGGGCCGTCTTTTCGATTTCTCATTTGATGAATTCATTACACCAACTATAATCAGGCTGCTCTTTGGACTGAGCATAGCACTCTCTGTGGTGTACATCATCAGCATGATATGGGGAGCATTCGTTACTTCGTTTGGCTATGGTATTGTAACCCTGGTCCTGAGCCCTTTGCTGTTGCTGTTGTTTGTTATCATTGCCAGAGTGTATCTGGAGATAATTATTATTTTATTCCGCATAGCGTCTGACGTGAGAGATTTAGTTGATAAAGGGCCAAAAGACCTCTAATACCGTATGGAACCACATCAGGAAACCTTGCGTAATCCTGACACGGTTCATGCCGATGAGGTGATGTTATACAATACGTCTTCAAGATCAGGCGGCAACTCTGACTTGAACTCCACATATTTCCCATTGGATGGCAGCTTGAAGCCGAGGCGGTGTGCATGGAGAAACTGACGTCCCAAGAGACTGGATTTTCTCCCGTATACAGGGTCTCCGAAAATGGGATGTCCGATAGCTGAGAAGTGTACCCTGATCTGATGAGTTCGTCCGGTTTCCAGTAGTGCCTCAACAAGCGTGTAACCATCAAAGTATCTGATCACCTGATACTGCGTCCGCGCTTCTTTTCCTTCGGTGATGACCGCCATGCGTTTCCTATCCGACGGATTGCGCCCTATTGGGGCTTCGATAGCTCCCTGCTGAGGGGAAAGGGTACCCATGACCAGAGCGATGTAACCCTTTGTTATCAAGCGCTGTTTCATCTGACGTGCAAGGTTCAGCCGGGCAGTCTCGTTTTTCGCCACTACTATCAATCCCGAAGTGTCTTTATCCAAACGGTGCACGATACCGGGGCGCGATGATCCAGTGGTATCAGCGATATCGGGGTAGCGAGCGAGCAATGCATTTACCAGTGTACCAGTGTACTGTCCTACAGCAGGATGAACAACCATACCGGCGGGTTTGTCGACTACCAGCAGGTCGCTATCCTCAAACACCACCTCGAGCGGTAGATCCTCAGCAGCGAGCGGGGCAAATGCTGCGTGATCAGTAACGGGTAGGGAAACAGCAACTATGTCCATAGGATTAAGCCTGTAACTTGCTTTGGCGTAGCGACCATTCACCGCTATCTCCCTGTCTTCAATCAGTTTCTGCGCATAAGCCCGGGAAATCCGACACTGCTCCGCCACATAACTGTCGAGGCGACGGCCGGAGCTCTCGACGGTAAATTCAAGCTTTTGCGTCACTGGTGAGCACCTTTTCCAGCGGTGAACAGTAAGTAGTAGACGATAAGAAAAGTACCGACAACTATCGCCGAATCGGCGATGTTAAATATCGGCCAGAAGCCAACGTCAATAAAATCGGTAACCTCTCCCAGGCGTACACGATCGATCAGATTACCCGCAGCACCCCCGAGAGCGAGCCCCAATCCCAACCTCAGTAACCTGCTATCCAGGGGAAGATAGCGAAGATAAAGGACGAGTACAGCTATTCCCACAAAAGCGATCATGGTCAGCAGAAATGTCTGGTTGGCAAAAAGGCCAAAGGCTCCTCCAGTATTGGTAGTGTAAGTCAGCCGTATAATGCCCTCGGCGGGTATCGACTGCCCCAACTCCATAGTAGCCGTGATAAGGTATTTACTGAATTGGTCGGCACCAATAACCACTATGGATACCAACAACAAAGGTAAAACTCTTTTCATATTGAGGTAATCATATTTCAGAGCCACATGCTTACTCCATTACATGGACTGTCACTGTCTCAATATTGAGTTTAGCATACATAGTGACAGCGAACAACGCAAACCACTCTCCATCCTCCATTGACACTACTTCCCTGCTATCTTAGAATCGCCATATGCCTGCTATAAAAGGTACTTATGCCCTCATCCTCGCTCTTGATACTGAGACCGCGATCAAGGCAGGTAGACTAGCCCCCTTTTCGTTCCCGGAGGGTTACTATCTCTATGCGGGTAGTGCCCTGGGCGGCTTGCACTCCAGGATCAAGCGACACATCCGTGATAATAAGAAACCCCACTGGCATATCGATTATCTGAGGCAGGAAGCGAGAATAATCGAGGTCTGGTATCTTGATTCTTGCGTGAGGCTTGAGTGTGCCTGGTATCAATACGCAGTTCGTTTGCCGCACGCTCAGGCAGTACTTGCAGGTTTTGGCTCCTCGGACTGCGGGTGTTACTCTCACCTTGTCTATTTCCCGTCCGCACCGTCGTTCCGTGATTTTAGGCGTCAGATGGGAGATGAGCAAGGTCAGAACCTGAAGAAAATGTCCATATCGTAGGTGAAAGGCCTCTGTGCTTGCCTAGCCTTTGCTGGGGGATTACTTCAACGTCTCAGAAAAGAACGCAGCAACCCTGGTGGCCATATCATGCTCATAGCCCCACCAGAAGTGGTCGGCTCCAGGAATCACGTCATATTGCTTCGGCTCTGGTAGCTCTTCTGTGAAGCTCTTGAGCTCGATGCCCGGCAAGGCCATATCGAAGCTGCCCCACAGGAGAAGCTTCGGCTTGCTGTAGCTCTCTATCGGTGAGGGATGAGACAGTATAGGTGAAACCAAAGCCAGTGCCTGCGCCTGCTCGGTTTTGGCAGCAGCTTCCAGGGCAACGCCAGCGCCAAAGGAATAGCCGCAAAGACCGATCCTCCCCGAATCAACCTGGGGCATCGATGAAAGGTATGTGAGGGCTGCAGCAACATCATCCTGCTCACCGATTCCATTATCATGACTCCCCTGGCTCCTTCCAACTCCACGAAAGTTGAACATCAAACTGGCGATGGATTCTTTCAGTAGCTCCTGGCAGACTGAGATGACGACGTTATTGTCCATCGTGCCACCCATAAGCGGGTGAGGATGGCAAACCACCACTCCAGGGACGGGCGACTCAACCTCGG
>JAXHUK010000053.1:0-9452 GCA_034189725.1 Chloroflexota bacterium
CGTAGACTCGATAGTAGTCCCCGCCATGTCGGCGATTTCCTGGCGAGTGAACGGTATTTCGGAGCCAAGTTTTATGTAGAGCATAAGCAGTATGCTGGAGATTCGCTGTTCTATTCTTTCACCTGCGATATCCCGCAAGCGCCCCTGGGCTTCCCGAAGTCTCCCCCCCAGGACATAGATAATCCTCAAAGCCACTTCCGGTCTGTGGGAAAGGAATTCCACAAAATCCTCCCGTTTTATCCCCACGACCGTGGTCTCGACAACAGCCTGGGCTGAAGCAGGATATGGCTTGTTTTCGAAAACAGCGACCTCGCCAAACAGTTCACCGGTGCTGAAAAAGGCGATGATGAACTCCTTCCCCGACGACGCATGCTTCAGCACCTTTATCTTCCCTTCGGCAACGATGTAGAGCCATTCCGGATCGTCACCGTCCCAGAATATGAACTCACCGCTATCGAATGTACGCTCGATGGCGATCTCGGATAGCTCGGCAAGTTCATGTTCATTCAAGCCGGAAAAAATCAATGACCGTTTCAGAATTTCGGCTCTATCGATTGACTGCAATGCTGTTCCCTGTTCTCACCCTGACGTTTATAACAGAGGGCGTTTCGTAAGTGCAAATTATAGCACAATCACTCCTGCAACTGCCATTTATTCCGAAAATAGACTTGTCCCGTTCGCCTTGAGTCCTTCGATAAGCTCACTTGAAAAAAACCTGGCTGTTCAGACATCCAGACATCCGAGCGTCTGAACGACCAGGCATAATCCCTGTCCGCATAAAAGCCGTTTTAAGTAATAGTTGCTCGTGCTAGCCCTTTGATATATCATTAGCAGTGGCGTAACCTGCTGCCGATATCGAGGGATAAATCAAAGCAGCAAGTTGAGAAGGGATCGATGGACTGGGCTCAGCTTATTCCCATAATCATGGCGCTGATCGCGGCGATCGGGATACCTGTTGCCCTGAGCCGGCGAAAGAAAGGGGGACAGGGGAAGCTCGAGGAGCTTCATCAGCACCTCCAGGACATCGGCATTAAGGCAATTCCTGTAGATGAGAAACAGGCCCCTGGTCAGGCGAAGAAAAAACGCTCGCTGGGTGAGAGATCAGAGGGTAGCATGACCATACAACGTATGAATATCGATTCTATAAGCGTCATCAGCGTGTCCAGTCAATACGGAGTCAACTATTACCTCGATTACGAGGTGCATAGCGGCAGTATGCCAAGAAAAGAAGCTTCGAAGAAAACCAAAATGACCAGAAAGAAAAGCCCTCCTATCTGGGGCAAGACCGTGGCTGTCGAATGGCATGGGGATTCTTACCTGGCCCAACGGCTCAACCTCGATTACCAGTTGAAACACAGGCTGGAACAGGCTGCCCCTGAAGAGTTAAAAGGGGGCATCTCAATACATCCTGAGCCAAAACACGGGTATACCCGGATAAGGACTGACTACCAGTTGCTGACACGCGACCTCTTCGAGGCTATTGACACCATCGCCAAACACGTTAAATCAGGTAGTTAGAACACAACTATTGGAAAGGCAGTCGTGGATTGTTGCCCCCAAGAGTCTTGAGACTACCGTGGATGAACAAGGGAGCAAGATGCTGAGCTGGGAGAACAAGCTATCGGATATCCAAACCGACCAGGAATCGTTCCCTACGTGCTTCGCCTGTGGCCAGGAGAATCCTATCGGGCTTAAACTCAGGTTCACACGAGATGGCAATGAGGTTACCAGCGAGTTTGCTCTCAGCGAGCTCTACGAGGGTTGGTTCGGCATTACACACGGCGGCATAGTTTTCACAATCCTCGACGAGGCTATGGCATACACGTACTTCCCCCGGATAAAAGGCGTTACCGCTAAGGCTGACGTACGGTTCAGGCAACCAGCCCCTATCGGAGTTCCCATGGTGGTTACCGCCCGACTGGTCAAGAAAACGAGAAAACTTCTGACCACAACCGCAACCATAACCCTCAAGGATGGGACAGTGATTGCCGAAAGCACTGCCCGAGCATACATCGTCAACTCAGAACAAGGCTAGTCCGAATTAGTAGCCCCCGAATTCATTCGGGGTGTGCAGTAACTATGGTTCGGACGTATCTATCCAGTCACACCAGTATGACCAGCCCCCGAGTTCATCAGGGGTTGACATAAACACGGTTCGGACGTATCTATCCAGGCGCAGTTTAGTACATTTGGTTTGATCTGGATAAACTATCGTTATAAGGAGCAGGTACATACGTAGTATTGCCCCTGTCTTCCATTAGAAGCACAATGTACTGTAGGGAGAAATAGTAAGATGAGGACTGATTGTACAAATTGCGGCCATGTTGCGAACGCGAAGAGGAACGAACTCGAAGCACCTTTCGAAAGATTGTTCAGACATACCTATACATTGCCTTCCGGGCGCGTAGTAAAGATAATTGCGACCGACGAGAGCGAACTGGTGGATATACAGCTAAGATCTGGTGCTTAGCTTTTTCATTTCCCTCCTTCTTGCTGGCGGTGAAGTAAGGCAAGCTTCACCGCCTTTGTTTTGACTACGAATTCCAATGACAGAAGAGCTAGGTCTGTTTTTACTCAATGCATCCTCTTGATTCGCCAGCTTAGCCAGATAAAATGGAGAACAGACATAGCTGATACCACTGCCGCAGGCATCGCAGCCCTGGAACTAAAGAAAATAAGGCCAATAGCTCCCGCCAAACCGTAGTTTTTCCTGGTCCCAAACAGGATCAAGCTGATTCTATCCCCCTTCGCCATGCCCAAGAATTCCAGTATGCGGTTTATTAATTCGCCAAATACAAACGTGCCGGTGAAGGCGATGGCACAGGTTAGCAGTAACGTATAGGGCTGTCCCAGGAACACATCCCGGTTTAACCCGACCATGGTGTATATCACCAGAAAGAAGCCCCAGTTCACTACGGGATTCCTCCAGCGGTCTACGGTCGTCACGATGCGGGTACGCCGTAAGATACGCGAGACCAGGATCGGTGCAACTATCAGTTCGCTGAGCACGATAAGTAAACGCACGGGATCGATGAAGTTAGCCCCCAGGAACAGTATGCATATCAGCGGCGTGACAGCAAGCGCTGCCACATACGCAACTACATTCCCTACCAATGAAAATTCGGTGTTGCCACCGAGAAGGTGGGTCAGGGGAATCACCGCGACCGCCGGGGGAACCGCAGCCACAAGGACAAAGCCGCTTCGTAGCTCAGGATCATTGATAATAAGCGATGATAACCCTATAAGAATGACCCCGAGGATACCATAGCTCAGCAAAAGTGCGGTCAGGACAGGGAGCAGTACGGTTCTCAGATTCAGAAATATTCTGGAAGACACATCCAGTATAGAGATGGTCATAATGATGGCGAGCACGGGCAGCAGGGCAGGCTCTGTCCATGAGGCACCACCATTGAATATCAGACCAACGATGATAGCAAGCGTGAATACAAAACTGCTATTCCCCAAAAGCCCTGTGAGTCGGTCGCTCAATGACATAAAAAAAACACCGTTATAGGCTGGAGCTTGAGGGAGACCAACAACCACCTCGCGGATATCGTATCGACTACCCATGAGGTCAATCCATGCTATGGTTTTCCCTATTGCAATGTAGCCGTATCTTCACAGGTTGTCAATGTTCGGGACTGTGAGGCGTAATGACCGGGGTGACAATGCTTTGCCGGTACTGATCCTGTCTGTCCATCTCCCAGGTTTCTGATTTGACAATCCGCTGAACGGTATGGTATACAATCCCCACATACCAGCCAGTGCCAAGCAACAGGGGGAAATCCGTGAAATGCGGGTGCCTGATTGAATGATAGAATTATCATCGGGGCAGGGCTGGCCGGCCTCTCCACCGGCTGCTATGCCCAGATGAACGGCTACCAGAGCTACATCTTTAAACATCATACTACGCCGGGTGGTGGTTGTATCCCCCTGCCTCTCCTCAGGCCGCCATATCGTGCAGATACTGTGCCATCAGGAAGGAAGCCATTCTCCACGTCCGCGTCGTAGGGTACGTGTGATTTTACGTGGCAGTCGCTTCAACTCTGCTCCACCCATGACATTGTCAAGAAGCACGGAAATCTTTACCCTAGAGACCATTCCGCAAGACAGTTTTATCATTGACTCCTATGAGAATTACCATTACAATCTGATAAGCCGACGGAGAACCCGCAACATAGATTGTTCCTCATGCAAAAATAATCCCAGGGGAACAGGCGAGATGTTCGAAGATGTCGTCGCTTTCTTAATCATTGCGCTGATAACTGGTCGATGGTGGTTCCCGCTTCAACCAGAGCCATCGATTCACTGCGTCGTGATCTTCATAATCGGTACCCTGATAGCCGCTATATTCCTCTGGATCGGGATGAAGCTCACCAGAATCCATGGAACCTTTCTCGCCATGATTATAGTTGCAGTCGTCTCATCACTGGTGCGGCTTATCCCCATCGCGGGCGGTATTCTGTCCATAATAGCGATGTTCGTACTAATAAATGCCCTGACGGACTCGGATTTCTGGCCCGATGCCGTGTTCATGGTAATCGTAGCCTGGGGCATCCCGTTCCTGCTAAGCGCATTTTTCATCCTCTGTATGGCCTCGCCAGCATAGGTTGTTTACATAAAGTAATCGTTTATCCTCTGTTGCTTAGCTGCTATCCCGCTCTGTAACAGGCACTTTTCGCGTCTGCTGCAAACCCCAAGGAATCCATACTTCGTGCCATTGTCAAATAGTGAGCTTAATGCTAAAATGCATCCTCATACACCAGGTCGGGGCTAATCCGGGGTTTGCCCTTGACCATTGTGGCACATCACATTGAACGGTATTACAGAAAGGAGATATCTGTTATGGCTACAGGCGGATACGCGGGAGATATTGTAAAAGTCGACCTCTCTTCTGGAAGCATCACCAAGGTGCCCACAAAGACCTACTCAGACCTCTTCCTGGGGGGAAGAGGCATCGCTGCCAAAATCTACTGGGATGAAGTCCCTCCGCAGAGCGATGCCTCGAATCCTGATAACAGGCTGATTTTTATGACTGGCCCGGTGTGCGGTGTACCTGGATTCGGCAGCCGCCTCCAGGTCTGCGGCAAATCGATCGCTACCAACCAGTTCTCCCACTGCAGTCTCGGCGGCTCCTGGGGCGCTCATCTCAAACGTGCGGGGTATGATGGAGTCGTTGTCCACGGTAAGGCAGATAAGCCCGTCTACATCTGGGCTGATAACGGCACGGTGGAGATCAGAGACGCGAGCCATCTCGAAGGAATGACGGGATTCAGCCGCGAGGAAGCGTTGCAAAACGAGCTGGGTGAATCTGTACGGGTGCTTACTGTGGGCCCGGCGGGAGATAATATGGTGAGCTTCGCCACCTTTCTTGCTGCCGATGATTCCGTCGGCGCGGGGAGGATTGCGGGGGTGATGGGCACCAAGAACCTCATAGCGATTGCGGTACGGGGTAACAAGAAGCTCGATATCGCCGATCGGGAGGGACTCCTGAAGATCAGGAACAGGATCAATCAGATTGGGAACACCTTCGCCGAATCGATGCTCTCGCTGGGGATGCCTGTGCCCGCGGTTGAGGCGAAAACCACGCTATGCCATGGCTGCTCCAGCAATTGCATGCGTACAACCTACGTGAAACCCAATGGTAGTGAGCGGAAGTTTATGTGTCAGGCGGCGATGCTCTACGATACCAGAGCACAACGCTATTATGGCGGGGTCACCGATGTCCCCGTACGTGCCACAGAGCTCTGCGATGACTATGGACTCGATACCCGTTCTCTGGAAACCATGATCATGTGGCTCAGCCGCTGCCATCGGGCGGGGCTGTTGACCGATGAGGGTACTGCGATTCCCCTCTCACAGATCGGAAGCTATGAGTTCATCGAGACCCTTATACGGAAGATATCCCTCCGTGAGGGGTATGGTGATACCCTCGCTCGCGGCACCCACGCAGCAGCCGCAGCCCTGGGCAGCGAGGCGCAGAGTCTTATCAAGGACTATATGACCAGTACTGGCGATAACGAGATCTACGGCCCACGGTTGTACCTCACGAACGCTATTATCTATGCCGTGGAACCGAGATTCGCCATCCAGCATCTCCATGAGACCAGTTTTCCCGCTATGATGTGGGCCACTCGCGCTATGGGTATGAACGATGTCCCTGTCACCTCCGAGGTGATTCGTGTTATGGCCAAACGGTTCTTTGGCAGCGAGATGGCGGTTGACTTCTCGACGTATGAGGGAAAGGCCCTCGCAGCCGTAATGATCCAGCACCGGGAATACGCCAAGGAAAGCCTTATACTCTGCGATATGGCCTGGCCGATTCTCTTTGCCAGCGATTCCCCGGATCAGGTCGGTGATCCCACCCTGGAAAGCCAGATCTGTGCTGCGGTTACCGGGTACGATATCGATGAAGAGGGGCTGTATCGAATCGGCGAACGCATTGTCAACCTGCAACGGGCGATCCTTGTCCGTGAGGGGCACCGGGGGAGAGAGTATGACTCGATAGACGAGTTCAATTTCTCCACCCCGTTGAAGGGAGACTTCGGTAATCCCGACTGCCTCGTTCCTGGCAAGGATGGCGTGTCATTCTCCCGCCGGGGGATGGTCGTCGACCGCGATGAGTTCGAGAAGATGAAGAGCGAATACTACGATATCCGGGGATGGGACGTCCCCTCAGGGCTGCAGAGGCGCCCCAGGCTTGAGGAACTGGGGCTCAAGGATATTGCCGACAGGCTGGAAACAGAAGGTTTGCTCAGATAATGCCCTCGACAGGTTTTTCTTTACTCATGGATTCGGATTCCTTTTTGTCGTTGTTATGTAAATAGACCTTCTCCCGTTCGCCCTGAGTCCTGAACGAAGCCGAAGGACTCACCACCGACGCGGTACGTATAATGCTCGTTTTCATCCGCCGTGGTGCCGATGGCAAACCGGCATGGTTGATTCTGATCCTTACGGCACTGGACTCCTGCTTCCGCAGGAGTGGCATTACCATGTCATTCTGAGGGAGCACTCGCGACCGAAGAATCTCACCGTATGAACACAAACAGAGATTCTTCGCCTGCGGCTCAGAATGACATAATACTATATGATTCAAATCATAGTATCGTATATCCCGATGCGATACTATAACCTCGCATGGCAAGAATTACCGGTATTTGAAAAAAGGAGGCCTACGATGTCAACAAAGGTTTCGAGGAGTATCATCAAGATCGACGAGGACAAGTGCGATGGCTGTGGCTTGTGTGTTCCCGCCTGCGCCGAGGGAGCATTACAGATCGTCAATGGCAAGGCGAAGCTCATTAGCGAGACCTATTGCGATGGCCTGGGTGCGTGCCTTAGTGAGTGCCCTCAGGGAGCTATCACCATCGAGGAGAGGAAAGCAGAGGATTTCAATGAAGAGGCCGTGCGACATCACCTCCATCATAGCGTGCAAGATGAACAAAGTGTCCCCTGTGGCTGTCCCGGCAGCGCGGTCAGGCAGTTCGAGTCTCAGGAATCGGGTTTGGTTGCTCAAAAAGATATAGCAGCCCATCCATCCATGCTGAACCATTGGCCCGTACAGCTCACCCTGGTGCCTCCGACTGCACCTTTTTTGCAGGATGCTGATGTGGTACTGGCTGCCGACTGCGTCCCATTCACCTATGCCAGTTTCCATCGTGATTTCATAAAGGACCATGTCCTGCTGGTGGCCTGTCCCAAGCTGGATGACTACGACGCTCACCAGCGCAAGTTGACCCAGATTCTGCGTCAGTCACAGATAAAGAGCCTCACCGTGGTACATATGGAGGTCCCATGCTGCTCCGGACTGGTGCACATGGCGAAACAGGCGATTCAGGCCAGTGGCAAGGATATCCCTTTCAAGAACGTAATGGTCGGGATTCGGGGTGATATTCTACAGTAAACAGCGACTGATAATCATGACGCGCGCAAGCCTGGAGGGATTGCCTATGGGGATTTGACATAATGTGGATACTTACAACACTGTCATCAAACAAAGCAGGAGGTAACAGAATATGTTTTGCTATCAGTGTGAACAGACTTCCAAGGGCACCGGATGTACGGTAAACGGCGTTTGCGGTAAGAACGAGGATATTCAGAGCCTGCAGGATACGTTGATTTTCGGATTAAAGGGTGTGGCAGCCTATGCCTACCATGCCCGTACGATGGGCTACACAGACGAGAAGGTGGACGCATTTCTTGAGGAGGCACTGTTTACTACCCTGACCAACGTCAATTTCGACCTGGAGAGCTACCTCGGCTATGTCCTCAAGTGCGGGGAGATGAACCTGCGTGCTATGGAGATGCTGGATAAGGCCCACACCAGCCGTTTCGGCAACCCGACACCCGCCACTGTTCCTGTGGGAACGAAGGCAGGCCCGGGCATCCTGGTCACCGGCCATGATTTGCTCGACCTCTATGAGCTGTTGAAGCAGACCGAGGGAACGGGGATCAACGTCTACACTCACGGTGAAATGCTCCCCGCTCATGGCTACCCTGAACTGAGGAAATTCAAGCACCTCACAGGGCATTACGGCGGAGCCTGGCAGAAGCAGAAGAAAGAGTTCGATGAGTTTTCCGGGGCGATCCTTGTTACCACTAACTGCATCCTGATTCCCAAGGACTCCTACGGCGACCGACTCTTCACAATGCATATGACCGGTGTTCCCGGTGCCACCCACATCGAGGGGAGGGATTTCAAGGCGATTATCGAAAAGGCGAAGAGCCTGCCCCCGCTCACCGATACACAGGAGGGCACCTTCACAACGGGCTTCCACCACACAGCGGTGCTCGGTCTGGCAGACAAGATCGTGGATCTGGTGAAAGCAGGAAAGATTCGGCACTTCTTCCTCGTCGGCGGCTGCGATGGGGCGAAAGTGGGGCGTGACTATTACAGGGAATTTGTAGAGAAAGTACCCAGGGATTGTATCGTGCTCACACTCGCCTGCGGGAAGTTCCGATTCAACGACCTCGATCTGGGAGACATCGAGGGCATCCCGCGCTTACTCGATATGGGGCAGTGCAATGATGCCTACTCAGCGATTCAGGTAGCTTCAGCACTGGCAAACGCCTTCAAGTGCGGCGTGAATGACCTGCCGTTGTCCCTGGTACTCTCGTGGTTCGAACAAAAAGCAGTAGCTATTCTGCTGACGCTATTCCATTTGAACATCCAGGGCATTCGGCTAGGGCCAAGCGCACCAGCGTTTATAACTCCGAACGTGCTCAAGGTGCTCCAGGATAAATTCGACCTGAAGCTGATCACGACCCCTGACCAGGACCTCAAGGCAATTCTGGGCTAATGTGCCGTACACGTGACAGCAGGGGGACTATCCAGTCCCTCTGCTGTCACCATTAATAAGACCAATTTAGCCACCGCCCAGATTGGTAAAGAGGGAATGCAATGACCGCAGAATCTCCGGTTATAGGGGGAGCTTCTTCCCCGGCTCAGAGTA
>JAXHUK010000054.1:0-19443 GCA_034189725.1 Chloroflexota bacterium
CCTCCGGTGAGTTCATAGCTCAAGCACTAGACCGGCACCACATTCTACATGTTGCTCAGGGAAAAGGTGTTGTATCTTCTCCTTGTGCTCAGTGCAATGACAGGGGCAGATCAAATCGAGCCCATTCAGCGCCTCGAAGTCATCGAAGGCGTGGAGACCACCGATTATGCCTCGTACTTTTCCCCACGTTGAAGCAGCCGCCAGGATACGACCTACGCCTGGATGGGAACATCCCGCTACTACGATTACTCCTGTCTCCAGAGTGATGACCAGAGATTGTTCCACATGCCGTAGTATGCCTGTGGTGAATACAGTGGGGCAGATTTGGATGGGGTCTGTAACCATGGTCACATTAGTTGCCCTCACCGGTCTCTGCATCGTTCGTGTAATTGACGCAGGTAAATAGACTTCAGCGTTCGGGTTTATTTCCAGTATGTCCCACAGACCACCGATATGATCAGCGTGGGGATGGGATATCACTACCTTGTCGATTTCTCTGGGATCGAGTTCCATCTCGGCCATGTTGTGCAGCAATACCGAACCCATGGCGCCAGTATCGAAGAGAATCGTTGGCATATCTGGAGACTGGATCAAACATGAGAATCCCCAGGCCTTCGTTAGTCCCCATTTCAGACTCTCGTTATCATAGACGATTGTTATGTTCATTACCTGTTCTCTATTAGTGCATACCCTGATGAGATTGTAATATTTGATTGTTCTTGACAGCTATGGTATCATGATTATGGACATATGACAATAACTGTGTAGTGTATTGTCCTCAGGAATTGTGATAGTTTCAATAATAAAGGAGATATAGTATGAGATATGCAGTACCCGTGAGCAATGGCAGATTATCCCCGCATTTTGGTCACTGTGAGCATTTTGCCCTGATCGATGTCGATGTGGAGACGAAAGCGATTGTGAGCAAAGAGCTGGTTATTCCTCCGGCACATCAACCAGGCGTATTTCCCGCGTGGCTGGCAGGGGAAGGGGCTGCCGTTATCATAGCCGGTGGTATGGGCCCCAGGGCTATAAGCTTGTTCGAAGAGAATCGGATCGAAGTCGTTATCGGCGTTACGGACGATGACCCTGAGGTGCTTGTTCTCGCCCACGTACGAGGTGTGTTGGCAGCAGGCGACAACGTCTGTGACCATTCAGGGGGCCATGAGTGCGGCCACTAAATGCTGCATGGTGGTTTCGCTTTCAGATCCGGTAGCGTGGGTTAACTAACTTTCGGTGAGATTGTAGCATGGGTTAGTGGAGCGGGATTCATTGTGGATTTTCAGGGAAGAATAGCGATATCTTCCGTTTTCAAATGAGGACTGGGAAATTTCGACATCAAAGATTTCTCATCCCGACTACTTCTTTTGCGTGCATATGTACTGACTCGTCTATCCTTAGACCTTCTTCTATAAGCTGCAGGACCAGGTTCTTTTCTTCAGGGAATTTATATCCGTCGTAATCCAGTTTGAACAGGTTCTGGTTGCGCCCAGGGTCTCGATACCAGCCATTCATGAAGTGGTCAAAGCATAGCCTGCCCGTTATCTCCAGGTTCTCGACCATAGTTCTGATCTCCTGCAGACGCTCATGAGGTGATGAGAGCACGAGGTCGCCCCTGATGTAGTCTTCGTAGATCGGTGTGCCAGGGCCAGGTATGAACGGTCTCATTCTGATAAAGTGAGGGTTTATTTCGTTCAATACCCTGGCGGTATTTCTTGCGTGTTGCTCTGACCTGGTTCTTCCCCCGAGGTCGGGCATAACGTACTCCGAAAGCTCGAAGCCTGTTTCCATAGCCTTTTTGCCCCCCTCGATTTGCTCAGCGGCAGTAACACCCTTGTCAACGTACTTGAGCAACTCGTCGTCTCCTGTCTCCAAACCGACGTGGAGTCGTGAAAGGCCTGCGGTACGCAGTTGCTTCAGCTCGTCCGTGGATTTTTTGGAAATGGTTTTCGCTCTGGCATACGATGTAACGCGTTCGATCGAGGGGAATGTCTCTTTCAGATACGTTATGATCTCGACAAGTTGGGGTGTGGGTACTATCAGGCTGTTGGCATCTTGCAGGAAAACCGTCTTTGCACCGAAGTAGAGCCAGTTAAACACAACGACAAACGAGTGATGAGTGTTCAGTCTGGGGTTGCTTCGGAGTAACGCATTTCCCACCTCGCCATTCACGTTGCCCCCGCATCCCAGCTTCCAGGACGCCGATACTATTTCATCCGCTATTGCCTTGACAGTGTCGATGTCCTGTTTGAGCTCTTCGACGGTTCTGATTTCCAGTTTTCGCTTTTCATACATCGCACCAAAGCAAAATCTGCATCTGTTCCAGGAGCAGTTGCGCGTTGGCCTGAGCAACAGGGAATGGCTTCCTCCTTCGCTTGGCGGCCTCATTGGCCCCAGCTCGAAGTAGTAGCTCATGAGCTTTTGGGTATCGATTGTATGAGGTGAAGGGTCTCCGGGAAGATTGTAGGTCATTTCAATTACCTTAAATTAAACAGTGAGGGTAGTTTTCGTCCACGACTCACCTGTTTCATCATCTTTTGTACCTGCTGGTGCTGGTTAAGCAACTGGTTAATGTCCTGAGGAGTAGTGCCGCTTCCGCGGGCAATACGCCGTCGTCTGCTGCCATCGATGATTCCAGGGTTGCGCCGTTCCTGTGGCGTCATGGAAAGGATTATGGCTTCAACTTTCTTCAACTGCTTCTCATTGTCGGCCTGAGGCAACTGCTTGGCGCGTCCGGAGAGGCCGGGTATCATGTCGATGAGTTGGCTGACTGGTCCCATCTTTTGGATCTGCCGGAGTTGCTCGAGGAAGTCCTCGAGATCGAAGCTGCCGCGACGAACCTTGCGCTCCAGCTCATCCCTGTGCCGAGCATCTGTTGCTGCCTCGGTCTTTTCAATGAAGCTGATGATATCCCCCATACCGAGGATTCGAGATGCCATTCGATCAGGGTAAAAAGGCTCCAGAGCATCTGCCTTCTCCCCGATCCCCACGAACTTGATGGGTACGCCAGCAACCGAGGCGATAGAAAGCGCTGCACCGCCCCGGGCATCGCCATCCATTTTCGTCAGGATGACACCAGTCAATTCTACTGTGGCGTTGAACTCCTCGGCGATTCTTACCGCTTCCTGCCCGGTCATGGCATCGGCCACGAGCAATACCTCGGTGGGATGCAAGAGTTTGCTGAGTTCATTCAGCTCATTCATCAATTCCTCGTCGATATGAAGACGTCCCGCAGTATCGATGATTAGAGTGGTGGCAGCTACCTCTTTTGCTCGTTTCATGGCGTTGGAACAGATATCGATCGGTGAATTACCCTCGCCATAAACAGGTATGTCGAGTTGCTTGCCCAGGGTTGTAAGCTGTTCTTTCGCTGCCGGGCGATAGGAATCAGCAGCGACCATGAGAAGACGTTGTCCGCTTTTTCTCAGGTGAAGGGCAAGTTTAGCGGTAGTAGTTGTTTTCCCGGCCCCCTGTAGACCAACCATCATGATAACTGTGGGGGGCTGGTCAGCGTGTTTTAGCTTCTTCTGTCCTTCACCGAGGGTAACGATCAACTCATCGTTGACGATTTTGATCACGTGCTGCGCAGGCGTGAGGCTCTCAAGTACGTCACTACCTACCGCACGCTCCCTCACTCTTGCGACAAAATCCTTAACCACTTTAAAGTTGACATCTGCTTCCAACAGAGCCAATCTTACTTCGCGCATTGCCTCATCGACATCTTTCTCGGTTAGCTTACCTTTCCCCGAGAGTCTCTTGAAAACTGCGCCAAGCTTGTCGGAAAGTGTTTCAAACATTTACTTCTCCTGAAATTATTCTATCCTGAGTAACGTCAGTGGTCAAGCTGAACGGATGTACTGTTGACAGGCAGAAAGGGAGGTGCTAGACTCTGCCATAACAGTAGTCAGTATAGGAGTGTGACATGTTGAAAAAGATCATACCTCTGCTAATCGTGGCGTTACTTATTTCTTTCGCTGTTGTGGGATGTGGTGACGAAGAAATAGTAGCCCCGATCGAGCTTGTGCCCCAGAGTGCGAATATGCTGGGGCGTGTAGACCTGGTTCGTATTATGGAGGATGAGGATATAGCTAGCTTCTATGATGCGATGGAGAAAGAGCCGGATATGCCCCAAACATTCGATGAGGCTATGGACATGCTGGGAGGGGATTTTGAAGAGTTAGTGCTGTTCGGCGACATTTCAGAGGACACCTGGGATGAAGAGTACTTTGGAATGATAGTGAAAGGGACATTCACAGAGGCAGATGTGCTAGCTGCTATCGAAGAGTTGGGGGAGGTAGATCTGGTAACTACCAGTTATCGAGGTTACGAGGTCTACATGGATGCCACTGAAGATATGCAGATCGTTTTTTTGAGTGCTGAACTAATGGTTATCGGCTCAATGGATGCGGTAGAAGACGTTATTCTGGTAAAGGATGGTGAGTTGTCGGCTATTAGCGGCGAAGTGCTGGATGCATACAACGATCTGGGCAGTGTGCTGTTCAAACTGGCAATGGTAGTACCCGAGGAGTTGACCGAGGAAGGATTTGGGGACCCGTCGGGCGAATTGCCCGGGATGGATGCGTTTGGCGATATCGAGACAATGGGAATCAGTCTGGATAAGGTTGGAGAGCTGCTCAGCCTTGATCTACAACTATGCTTTCCCGACAGCGAGTCTGCAGAAGAAGCAAAGAGTATGTTTGACTTTGTGATGGCAATGGCAGGTATGGCTGCTATGGAAGAAGGAGAACTGGAACAAGCTATAATCGAATTGGTGCAGAAAATCGAAATGACGGTGACCGGCTCATGCCTGGACATCGTCTTGGAGATAACATTGACAGAGATAGAGGAACTTGTTGAGACCTTTGAGATGGAGGAAGACGAGCTTTTCGAATTCTAGATAGTAAACGGTAGCAATATACTGAGAATATTTTGTAGCGAGGATACTAGCTACACATTGAACAGGATGGTGATTACATCACCATCCTGTACTATATAGGTTTTACCCTCGAGTCGCAAAATACCCTGTTTTCGTGCTTCAGCGAGACTGCCACACTGTGCAAGGTCATTGTATCCAATAACCTCTGCTCTGATGAAGCCCCGTTCAATATCGGTGTGTATCTTGCCTGCTGCCTTGTGGGCAATTGTACCTGTGCGGATAGTCCAGGCCTTCACCTCATCTGAGCCTACAGTGAAAAATGAGATCAGCCCCAAAAGGCTATAGGACAGCTTGACCATACGGTCTAGTCCTGATTCGCTCAAGCTCAGGCTCGCGCGGAATTCTTGAGCTTCGTCATCGCCAAGTTGTGAGAGTTCCATTTCAATCTGACCGCAGAGGACAGCGACTTTGAGGTGGGGACGTTGGTAACGACTGCTCAACTGAGTTTCAATGGAGTTTGCTTCTGAGAGTTGTTCCTCCCCGATATTGATCAATAGCAACATAGGTTTAGCGGTAAGGAACTGGAATCCCTCGATTTCTTTGGTTTCTTGTTCGGAGAATTCCTGCTCTCTAATGGGAATATCGTTCTCAAGAGCGGTCTTGATATTGGTCAGCAGGATTTTCTCCCGCGAAATTGCCTCTCTATCCTGCTGCTTGGCCCCTTTCAGCGAAGCTGTTAGGCGCTCTAATCGCCTTTCTATAATAGCCAGATCGGAGAATGCGAGTTCCAGGTTCATAGCGGCGATGTCGCGCTCCGGGTCGATGCTACCCTCAACATGCGGCAGTTTTTCATCCCTGAAGGCACGCACAACATGAACCAGTGCATCGACCTTGCTGAGATAGGAGAGAAACTGGCCACCCGGGCCATCATCTTTGCCGAATCCCTTTGCGGGAGCAGCGATGTCTATGTAGGTGACTTCTGCGGGAGTTGTGCGTCGAGGTTTAAAAAGATCCGTAAGCCTGTCTAGCCTGGGATCGGGTACCTTGACCACACCGATGTTGGGGGTCAATGCGGCTGAGGAGTAGGCGCCAGTCTGGGCGTTACCTCGCGTAAGGGCATTGAAAATTGTGGTTTTGCCGCATTTAGGTAGACCAATGATACCAATCTCCATGTCATAGCCTCCAGATTATGTGAGCTTTGGCGTGGGTGTTCCTGATAGGCATACGCGTTTCGTGTCTGAGATGCGTGATCTTGAGCTGTCAGTAAGCGGAACGAAAGCTGCTACCAGGCTTGTGCACAACCATGGATGAGATGCTATACTGTAATTGTACTCCAATTATACTCCCACCAGGCCAGTTTGAGAATCTCAGCAGTACCAGTATCAATTTAATTCATTACCGGGGGCCGGCTTTGTTTTACATTCTCTATGGTGAAGACGATTTCACAGCCAGGGAGGCATTAGCTGAGATCAAAGGAGCATTGGGCGATGAGGTAATGCTCGCTACCAATACCACTGTATTCCAGGGTGGAACTACTACACCTGAGGAACTGGCTGCTGCCTGTAATACGATACCTTTTCTGGCCGCAAACCGTCTTGTGATTATCGAGGGCTTGCTCGGCCTCTTCGAACCGCAGGGCAAAGGTAAAACTTCACTGAAGCCCAAGGATTCCGGCTGGTTCGCACTCAAGAAGTGCGTGGAGCAGATGCCGGCGAGCACAGTTCTGGTAACCTTTGACGGTAAGCTGAAAAAGAGTAATCCATTGCTTGGTCAGCTTGCACCGAAGGCGAATGTGAGGGAGTTCGCTGCTCTGAGGGGGGATCAGTTGTACAGGTGGATACAGGAAAGGGTAAAAAAATGCGGAGGCGAAGTATCACCACCTGCGGTGAGATTACTCGCTAATCTCGTTGGTAACAACCTCTGGATTCTTTCCAGTGAGATCGAAAAACTCTGTCTCTATGCTTTAGGTAGAACGGTGGATGAGAACGATGTTATGTCACTGGTAGTCAATGCACGGGAATTCACTGTGTTCGATATGGTAGACGCTCTACTTGAACGCAAGACGGCTACAGCAACTCGTCTTCTTCATCAACTGGAGGACGAGGGGATGGCACCGCCGTACCTCTTGTTTATGATTACTCGCCAATTTCGTCTGGTGATTCAGGCTAAAGACATGCTCCAGCAAAAATCCAGTACTGAGGAGATCAAGCGTGCGCTGGACATCAATCATGATTTTGTTTTACGCAAAACTCTGGAGCAGGCACAGAGACATTCTATGCAGCAACTGAAGGTGATCTATACTAACCTGCTGGATACCGATATCGCGATAAAGACAGGCAAGCTTAAAGGTGATAAAGGAGAGCTTGCTCTCGACCTGTTGATAGGCGAGTTGAGGTAAGTGCCACTGCTCCATGAAGTTGTCTGCTTAGTAGAGCATCCTGAAAGCCAGTGAAAGTATCTGGTACTTTTTTAAAAAAACCCAAGATAAAGTATTGCATTGTACCAGTGCCCTATGGTATTATTATGGGCGGTAAGCTAGCAGGAGGGTAAGAGCACTTGCAGGCAGACTACGGTTTCATAGCGATACTACTCATAGCCTCAATTGGTTTAGGTGCTCTAATCCTCATCGTAGCGAAGCTACTCTCCCAACGACCCCAGCGCCCCGATCCTGATCATGTAAAGCGCGATACCTATGAGTGCGGTATGCACACTGTGGGTAGCGCGAGGGTTCAGTTCAACCTTCGCTATTATTTCTACGCTTTACTATTTGTGATCTTCGATATTGAGACTATATTCCTCTATCCATGGGCAGTACACTTTGACCAGCTCAAGCTTTTTGGGCTGATTGAAATGCTTGTATTCGTTCTTATTTTAGTGGTAGGTCTCGTTTATGCCTGGAGAAAGAAGGTTCTGGAATGGAAGTAAGCGGCGAACAGTTCATGCTATCGGTCTATTCCCCGACGGAGCTTGATCGTGAGGAGGGGCAGCGGGTTGAGTATATGCGGCATGAGTATCTGGAGCCGGTATCCGATCCCGATCTCTGGTTGGAGGAAGATATCCAGCGTAATCTGCTGGTTACTACCCTTGACTCTTTGATCAACTGGGGCCGTAAGTGGTCATGTTGGCCGGCGAATTTTGGACTTGCCTGCTGTGCATTCGAGATGATTGCCTCAGCCGCCTTGAGATTCGATATCTCTCGTTTCGGTATGGAGATATTTCGAGCATCACCTCGGCAGGCTGACCTTCTTATTGTATCGGGAACGGTAACCTGGAAAATGGCACCAGCGGTTAAGATGGTCTATGATCAGATGGCAGAGCCGAAATGGGTAGTAGCGATGGGCTCCTGTTCCATTAGCGGTGGGCCTTTTGCTGATTCATACAGCGTGGTTCCCGGTGTTAACCGTATTATCCCCGTTGATGTGTATGTTCCTGGTTGTCCCCCTCGTCCTGAGTCGCTTTATACGGGGTTATTCCGATTGCATGAAAAGATAAAGAAGGACAGCATCCTTCGCACAGTGGAATAGGTTGCCACAACTATAAGGTCGTAAAGCAGGAGAAGGTAAATAGTAGTATGATTAAGGCGTTGCAAGGGAAGGAAATCGCGGAAAAGATAGCCGATCAGTTCCCTCAAGCAGTAATCGAATCCGAAAAAGACATTGTTCTGGTAAAAAGTGAATTTGTTGCCGATGTTTGCCGTTTCTTAAAGCAAACCCCGGGGCTTGATTTTAATTTCCTCGTTGATCTCGCCGGCGTTGACTACCTCGATTATATCGAGGTAGTTTATCATTTACTCTCGCTGGAACATAGCCACAGCATTGTTCTCAAAACCAGGTGCTATGACCGGGAGAAACCTGTGGTACCTTCTGTGACACCGATATGGCAGGGCGCTGACTTTCAGGAAAGAGAGATATTTGATCTCTTGGGTGTCCGCTTTGAAGGTCATTATAATATGAGGCGTATATTTCTCTGGGAGGGATTTGAAGGGTATCCGTTGCGAAGGGATTTTCTCTAAGGCGGTGCCCGGTTCCATCAGGGACGGTATATAAAAAGAATAGATATAGAAGATATGGCCAGAGCAGATTTAATATTATTACATGCACCCAGTAATTACGATTTCAGAGAACGGACGATAATGTACGGGCCGATAAGCGATGTGATCCCGTCATCACCTGTTTTTGAGATGTACCCTATTGGGCTGGTGAGCATCGGGGCTCATCTGGAAAGAAATGGTGTGCATACCAGAATCATTAACATCGCCAACCGTATGTTAAAGAATCGTGAGTTCGATGTTGAGCGGTGTATAAAGAAACTATCTGCGAGCGCTTTTGGCATCGATTTACACTGGTTGCCGCATGCTCACGGAAGTTTAGAGCTGGCCAGAATAGTCAAGAGGCTACACCCTGAGATTCCGGTTATTATGGGTGGATTATCATCCAGCTATTTTCACCGTGAGTTGATAATGTATCCCCAGGTTGACTTTATTGTTCGTGGCGATTCTACAGAGGCCTCGATGCTGCAGTTGATGAAATGCATCAAAGCGGGGGAACCCGTTGATGCTATTCCCAATGTAAGTTGGAAAGATGAGAAAGGGATTGCTCATCATAATCCCCTGGTCTCAGTTCCTGCAAACCTCGATGGGATGCCTCTGGGTTATGATTATCCTGTTAAATCGGTGCTGAAATATCGTGACCTGGCCGGGATCACTCCCTTTGGGAGTTGGATGAAATACCCGATAACGTGCGTTGTCACATGCAGAGGTTGTAGTTATGATTGTGCTACGTGCGGTGGTTCGAGATACGCCTACAAGAACAGCTATGGCAGGGAATCAGTAGCTTACAGAAGTCCTAGATACATAGTTCAGGACATTAAGAGTATACAGCGTTATCTCGATGGACCGGTGTTTGTCATCGGGGATATTCGGCAGCAGAGCGAGGACTATGCTGATGAATTCTTGCATCTGATGAGCAAAGAGAGAATAAAAAGCCCCATTGTTTTGGAGCTTTTCAAACCTGCGGGGAATGATTTCTTCAGGGAAGTGAACAAATCCATACCTAACTATAATATTCAGTGGTCGCCAGATTCAACGGACGAGGAAGTGCGCCGTGCATTTGGTAAGGGATACAGTAATGCTGAGATAGAGAGCACGATTCAAAGCGCTCTGGAAAATGGTTGCGAGAGGTTTGATTTGTTCTTCATGACAGGTCTTCCCAAGCAAACATTTAGTTCTGTGATGGACAATATTGTATTTCTGAAAGAGTTGCTGGAACGTTATGGACACCAGCAAAAGCTGTTTCCTTTCATATCGCCGTTAGCTCCTTTTGTTGATCCCGGGAGCAAGGTATTCGAGAATCCCGAAGAGAACGGGTATCGATTGTTCTATCATACGTTAGAGGAGCATCGTCAGGCGCTGGCGAGTCCCAGTTGGAAGTATATGTTGAACTATGAAACGGAGTGGATGAGCAGGGATGAGATCGTGATGAGCACGTATGAGTCCGCACTGGCGTTCAATCAACTGAAGGTAGATCATGGCCTGATTACGTCGAGGGTGGCTGCCGGTGTGGAAGATCGAGCTAGGGGTTCGATAAAGATGGTGCAAGAGATCGATCGAGTGGTAGCGAAGTATGGTTTTGCTAGCGAGAAGATAGTAGCGCTGAAGCAGGATGTTGATAAATTGAGTACATCATCGATATGTGAGAAGGATGAGTTGCGCTGGCCTGCGAAATCGTTCGTGCGTAACGCTCCGAGGATACTACGGGCTTTTGCCACGGGAAGAGAGCTTAACTATGGAGCTTAAAACCCAACCATTCATGTTAAATTTCGGACCTTCACATCCGTCAACTCACGGTGTTTTTCGCATGAGAACTGTCCTGGACGGTGAGGTTGTGGTCGATATGGAGCCGATGTTTGGCTATCTTCATAGAGGTATAGAGAAGCTGGCCGAAGGGCGCACGTATACCCAGAACATACCGTTCACCGACCGAATGGATTACCTGGGCTCAATGGCGGAAAACTGGGGTTATGTAATCAGCGTGGAGAAACTGGCGGGGATTGAGGTTCCTGAGAGGGCGGAGTATCTCAGGGTCATCATGGGAGAGTTGATGCGCATATCGAGCCACCTTATGGCTGTTGGTTTTCTCACCAATGACCTGGGTGCGATGATGACGCCATTGCTCTATATGTTCAGGGAACGAGAGAAGATACTCGACTTTTTCGACATGGTTTGTGGGCAAAGGTTGACCTATAACTATATGCGTATCGGTGGCGTTAGCCAGGATATCCCCCCGGAATTTTTGCCGGCGGTGAAGAAGTTTGTCAGAGAGATGCCGAAATTCATTGATGAGTATGATCAATTGCTGGCCAAGAACGAAATTGTATTAGCGCGCACAATAGGCGTTGGTGTTTTACCTAAAGAGCAGGCGATAAATAGCTCGGCAACCGGCCCGGTACTGAGGGCGAGCGGTGTGGAATGGGACATCCGTAAGGCGGATTCGTATTCGGTCTACGATCGCTTCGATTTCGATATACCAACTGGTACAGCTGGTGATGTCTACGATCGCTACCGTGTCAGGGTTGAGGAGATGAGGCAGAGTGTCCGAATTCTGGAACAGGCGCTGGATCAGTTGCCATCTGGTGACTATTGCGCCAAAGTGCCCACATTATTTAGGCCGCCAAAGGGCGAAGCGTATGGGCATATTGAGGCTCCAAAGGGTGAGTTCGGGTTTTATCTGGTAAGCGATGGATCGATTGCACCATATCGCTACCGGGTGCGCCCACCGGCGCTGATAAACCTCACCGCATTACGTGATATGTGTGTTGGGTGGAAGGTATCAGACCTTATCGTTATTTTCGGCAGCATTGATATTTGTCTGGGAGAGGTTGATAGATAATGAGTGTATGGCGCTATATCGTTGATCTTTTCTCCAATGTGCGTTTAGATTTCAATGAATGGCTGGTGGGCTATAACCTGCCCAGTTCGTTAGTGGTATTTCTCGATGCACTCATCGGCGTGACGCTGGTTATAGCGGTTGCATTCACGCTAACGCTTGCATTTATCTGGATGGAGCGGCGGTTTATTGCCAGATTTCAGCTTCGACCGGGGCCTAATCGTTGTGGACCCTATGGATTGATACAGCCAGTAGCTGATGCTGTGAAGATCCTGCTCAAGGAGCTTATCAGTCCTGAGAAGGGTCAAACCCTGATACACTGGGTTGCTCCAGCGATAGTATTGTTCTCTGCATTAATGCTCTTCGCGGTCATTCCTATTGGTGCGGGGGCAAGTGATGGTATTGCAGTAGCAGGGGCGCTCGCTGACCTGGATATCGGGATTCTCTATATCGTTGCCATAGGCTCGGTGGGGGTTGTGGGTATATTCATGGCAGGCTGGGCATCGAATAATAAATATTCGTTGATCGGTTGTATGAGGGCGGTAGCACAGTTGGTAAGCTATGAAGTGCCCATGGTGATCTCGGTTGTTGGAATAATCCTGATCGTAGGCTCGCTGAAGATGGGGGATATCGTCGGAGAGCAGTCGATTCCCTTTATACTATTGCAGCCTATGGGGTTCCTGATTTACTTCCTCGGTTCCGTTGCAGAGCTTAATAGAGCTCCATTTGATCAAATAGAGGCGGAGTCGGAATTAACGACAGGCTATTTTACCGAATATTCAGGAATGAAGTTTGGCACATTCTTCCTGGCTGAGTATATCAATGCAATGGCTGTATCAGCCATAGTAACGACGCTGTTTCTCAGCGGATGGAAAGGGCCATTTCTCCCAGTGTGGTTATGGTTCGTAATCAAGGTGTTTGCAGTGTTCATGCTTATTCTGTGGATGCGTGCCACTTTGATTCGTGTTCGGATTGACCAGACCATGGCGTTTTCGTGGAAGTTCTTGCTTCCAATGGCGCTCATCAATGTCTTTGTCACCGCTGCCGAGGTCTTGATCTGGCATACGTGGATGCCGGGATGGAGCAGTTTCCCCTGGCCGTTCATATTCGTGAATTTCGCTGTAGCAGCGGTGCTGATAATAGGATGGGCAAAGCTATTCTTCAATGTAGGAGGAGGCAGGGTTGACGTTCGAGAGGTTCGGGCTCGGTATAGCCAAAGGATTGGCGCTGACATTTAAGCATCTCTTCCGGCCAATAATTACAACACAGTATCCGGATATGAGGCTTGAGGTCTCACGTCGAATTCGAGGACAGCAATTCTTCTGGAAAGAAGACCTGTGTACTGGATGTGCAACCTGTGCAAAGAACTGTCCCAACGGGATCATACAAATTGAGACCTCTAAGGTGGATGGCAGTAATCAGTTGGTTGTGGACAAGATAGTATTTGATACTGGTAGATGTATGTTCTGTGGATTATGTGTTGAGGTTTGTCCCTATAATGCGCTGTTTATGGGGCGTAGCTATGAACAGGCGAGGTACAGCCGAAGGCAGCTCTGGGCTGATAAAGAGGTGCTCACAGCACCGGATGTTCAAGCCAGCGCCTATGCTCATCCGGAGATCGCTGAGCAGATACCGAAACAGACCTTGCTTGTCTATGCTCAGATAACACAAGGAATGGAAGCAAAAGAATGATAACTGAGATAGCTTTTTGGGTCATAGCTGTTTTGCTGATCGGTTCTGCGTTAGCAGTGGTCTTGTTGAAGGATATCTTCAAAGCTGCTCTCTTTTTAATACTGTGTTTCTTCACAGTCGCGGCCTTGTATATCACGCTTAATGCGGATTTTCTGGCTGCCGTACAAGTCCTGGTTTATATCGGTGCCATTGGAATATTACTCATGTTTGCTATAATGCTGACGCGTGAATTAAGTAGGGGCAGTCCGTTTAATAAGCTTAGTTTGCCAGCGCTTGTTGTTGCCGGACTCGTACTGGTGATGATAGTAGTGATTGTTGTCAGTACGGATTGGGGTAGCTTGCAGGTAGCATCTCAGGGAGTTCAAATGGCAATTGATGAGCCTACAACCGGCTATATAGCAGAAGCGTTGTTCGATAAAAACAATGGGTTTGTGCTTCCGTTTGAGATAGCATCTGTGCTCCTGTTAGCGGCGTTGATAGGGGCGATAGTGCTGGTACGGGGTAAGGAGAAAGAATAACAATGCATCTTGGAATTGAGCACTATCTTATTCTGTCGGCGGTTATGTTCTGTATAGGATTGTATGGTGCATTGGCGAAGAGAAATGCGATTGTGATCTTAATGTGCATTGAAATTATGCTCAACGCAGTGAATATCGCGATGATCGCGTTCTCGAGATATGTTGTGCCTGATATGGTATTGCTCACAGGACATGTTTTCGCTGTGTTCGTTATGGCAGTTGCTGCAGCAGAAGCGGCGGTGGGGCTGGCGATAATAATTAATATCTATCGCAGTCGACAGAGCGTTGATGTTGAGCAAGTAGACATGCTGAAGTGGTAGGGCAAATCTATTATTGTGGCGGGTTCTAATAAATGTGGACTGAAATTAAAGTAGTGCCCAATCTGGTTCTTGCTGAGATGTGGAAGGAGTTGTTTGAGGCGGAAGGCGTGCCGACACGGCTGCTACCGGAGGGGAAAGTTACCGGTGAGAACGTCAGGTACCAGGTTTTAGTGCCTGAGATAAAAAAACATCTAATCGATGAAATATTAAGGAAGGTGTAAAAGTTGCCTGGAGTAGTTTTATTAGCTATATTCTTGTTGCCGCTGTTTTCGTTCCTCTTCATCTCTCTTGTACTGAGACCGTTTTTCAATAACAGCCCTAAACTGAGCGGATATACGATCATTGGGTGCCTCGCTGCTGCTTTAGGTCTCTCAATATGGGTGATGATGAGCGCCGAGCAATTTCCCATAGAGATTGCGACAGAGTGGGCAGTCGTTGGTGACTTTACAATCAATCTAGGGTTTGTTGCAGATAGACTGACGGCTATGATGCTCATCGTAGTCACCGGTATAAGCTTATTGGTGCAAATTTACTCCCAGGGTTACATGCACGGCGATAGCGGATACCATCGCTATTTCGCAAACATGTCGCTATTCACCATGTCGATGCTAGGTCTTGTGCTAGCGTCGAACTTGATGCTGGTCTATGTATTCTGGGAAGGTGTCGGCTTGGGATCGTACCTGCTTATCGGGTTCTGGTTCCATAAGCCATCGGCAGCCGCTGCAGCCAAGAAGGCCTTTATTGTCACGCGCTTCGGTGACTTTGGATTCCTCGTTGGAATCCTCATCCTCTACTTCACCAGTAATCCGCATACCTTTAATATAGCCGAACTCAATCATATGGCGATAACTGGTGTTATCGGAGGAACTGCACTGACAGTTGGGGCGTTAGGGCTGTTCTCAGGGGCAGTGGGTAAATCTGCTCAGTTCCCGCTGCACACCTGGCTTCCTGATGCGATGGAAGGCCCCACACCGGTTAGCTCGTTGATCCACGCTGCGACAATGGTTGCTGCCGGTGTATATCTAGTTGCTCGTACGTTACCAATCTTTGCCTCGTCCGAAACAGCAGCGATGACCGTTGCCATTATCGGGGGGTTCACCGCTATATTTGCCGCGAGTATGGGTTTGGTGATGAACGACATCAAGAGGGTGCTGGCATACTCGACTGTTAGTCAGTTGGGTTATATGATGCTCGGTCTGGGTAGCGTGGGTGTGGCTGTAGCGTATGGACATTTGACATATGATGAAGGAATCGCGTTCGGAATTGCGGTCGGTATTTTCCACCTGTTTACTCATGCGTTCTTCAAGTGTCTCCTCTTCTTGGGAGCGGGGAGTGTGAATCATTCCACCGGCACCTTTGATATGAGGTTTATGGGAGGTTTGAGGAAGTATATGCCCTGGACATTCGGGCTGTTCCTCCTGGGATCGTTGTCTCTGGCCGGTATTTGGCCATTGGCGGGATTCTGGAGTAAGGATATGATCGTGCTCAGTGCCTGGGAGCATGCGCCGCAGATTCTGTTCTGGTTTGCGTTGATAACAGTGTTCATGACTGCCTTCTATATGTTCCGTGTGATATTCATGACCTTTTTCGGAGAGTACCGGGGAGGAGAGCCCGGGCATGGACATGGTGATGAGCATGATCATGGCACCCCTCATGAATCTCCGCTGGTTATGGTATTCCCGATGTTCATGCTTGGGATAATGGCATTGGTAAGTGGTTGGAGTATATGGTGGGGAGGTGGCGCCAAGTTCCTGGGTGAGGGCGAGTATTATCATCTTCATGCAGCCCATTGGCACGGGCATGGATTCTTCGATGTATTCACCCATGCCGGTCAGGATCCGATGCCGCTAATTGCGCTGCTGGTGGCTTTAGGCGGTATATTCCTGGCGTATGCGATTTATCAGGCCAAGTGGATTTCCGCGGAAGCGTTGGGAAGGGCGTTCAAACCTGTTCACACGCTGCTGTCGCGGAAGTATTACATGGATGAGCTGTACGAGGATATTATTGTGCGAGGGCTACTGCAGAACGGACTTTTCAGATTAGTAGAACTAATGGATAAGTACGTAGTTGAGGGTGTTGTTAACGGGGTAGGGAAACTGACAACGTTTAGTGGTAGCATTATACGCCGGGCACAGACAGGTCAGCTTCAACTGTACGGGATGGTTATGGCGTTGGGTGTGGTAGTTATCATGGCCGTTTTCCTTGCCTGGAAATAAAAAATTCAATAGGAGCAAGAAGTTTTGGGTATTGAGTCTATACATCCGCTCTCGTTGATACTGTTCATTCCTACCCTCGGGGCTGTAATCATTGCTCTGTTTATCAGGGATGCAAAGGCGGTTAAGTTAACTGCAGCAGCATTCACGCTCGTTGCTTTCATACTGTCGCTAATAATATTCATACAATTCGATCGCAGTGGTGGGCTGCAGTTTGTCGAACAGGCGAATTGGATCGGATCGATTGGAGCACAGTATTATCTCGGTGTAGATGGATTGAGCCTGCCGATGGTCATACTGACCACCTTCCTGGGCTTTGTCTCTGTATTCATTTCGTGGAAAGTCAGCGAGCGAACACGCGAGTTTTTCATCTGGATTCTGCTCCTGGAAACAGGTATCCTGGGTGTTTTCATGTCGCTGGATCTTTTGCTCTTCTTCCTGTTCTGGGAAGTAGAGTTGATCCCGATGTATATGTTGATATCGATCTGGGGAACCCCGCCTCCCTTGGGCAGGAAAGAATATTCAGCCACCAAGTTCGTTATATATACCCTTTTCGGTAGTGCCTTTATGATGGCAGGTATCCTTTCGCTGTATTTCTCCACTCCAGCGCCACACACATTTGATATGGTTGCAATTGCCACCGGTGGTTTGGGGTGGTTACAGCCTGTTATGCCGCTCGCGGGTATATTCTTCCTTATATTTGCTGCCTTCGCAATCAAATTACCGGTATTCCCTTTACATACCTGGCTGCCCGACGCACATACGGATGCGCCGACTGCCGTTAGCGTGATACTGGCTGGCGTGTTGCTGAAGATGGGTGCCTACGGGATGATCCGCCTGGTTGCGGGATTTGGTGGAGGTGGGCTCGTTCCCGGTGTAGCTGAGCATTATTCACAGATACTTATCGTATTTGCTGTGATAAGTGTGTTGTATGGTGCGGCGGCAACGATGAGGCAGACGGACTTGAAGAAGATGATAGCGTATAGCTCCGTCAGTCATATGGGATTTGTGTTGTTGGGCATATTCGCCTTAACGCAGCTAAGCTTGGCTGGAGCTGCAATGCAGATGTTCAGTCATGGGTTGATAACGGGATTGTTGTTCGCGATGGTGGGTCTGGTATACGAGAAGACTCACGAGCGCAGAATACCATTTCTTGGAGGTCTGGCAAGGCAGATGCCGGTAATAACAGTTGTGTTCAGCATAGCCGGATTGGCGGCGCTGGGATTGCCGACCACAATAGGTTTCGCTGCAGAGTTCACGGTATTCGCTGGTAGTTATGGAAGCACTGCTTTCCCGGGGATTCAGGTCATGGTAGTGCTGGCAATACTGGGAATAGTAGTGGGTGCAGGATATATACTCTGGATGCTGGAGCGGGTGTTTTATAGGGATCCCCTGGAGAAGTATGATGGAGTAGGAGATGCCAATACAATGGAGAAGGCTTATATCTTCGCGTTTGTGGCATTGATCATGCTCTTCGGTGTCTATCCCAGATTACTCCTGGATGTGGTAAGTCCAATGTTCAGTATCTGGGGATAATGTAGGAAATCAAGGTGCCAATAGAAAAGGTTTTTGGGGGGACATAATTGAACTTCTGGTTGTTATCGCCTGAATTAAGCCTCTGTGCTGTAGCTTTACTGGTAGTTATGCTTGACCTCTTCGTCAAGGAGAAGAATGTGCTGGCATTTGTCAGCATAGCAGGACTAATTGTTTCTGCCATATTCGCTATTGGGCTCTGGGCTCCAGGGCAGCATACTTCGTTTGCCGGCATGTTGCTGGTAGATCAGTTCAGTATATTTTTCAAGTGTCTGATTCTTGGTATCGCAGCGTTAGTTATACTGGCATCAATGGAGTATGTGAAGAAGTTCAGTCGTTTCCAGGGTGAATATTACGCATTGGTTCTCATGTCGGCAGGAGGATTAATGTTGATGGCATCGACTGGTGAGTTGGTGTCGATTTATATTTCGTTGGAATTAGCAAGTATATCGTTGTACGCACTGGTTTCGTTCCTCAGAGATCCGAAGTCGAGTGAGGCTGGGCTCAAATACTTGATTTTGGGAGCGATTAGTTCAGCAGTCTTGCTGATGGGCATGGCGTTTGTCTTTGGGCTCACGGGAACGACACATCTTGAAGAGATCGCTAGCGTTATCGCCAGCGGACAGGTTTTACGCGCTCCGGCCCTGTTGCTAGGGTTAATTCTGCTGATTGCTGGTTTCGGTTTCAAAATCGCAGCTGTTCCATTCCAGATGTGGGTTCCTGATGTCTATGAGGGAGCGCCAACACCGATCACGGCGTATCTATCTGTAGCGAGTAAGGCTGCGGGATTTGCTGTTATCCTCAGAGTATTTTATATAGCATTTGGTTCAGATATGCTGAGCGGAAATTGGGCGATGATTTTTGCCGTGCTTGGCGCGATATCTATGACGTTAGGGAATGTGGTCGCCATATCGCAGAGCAACATAAAGCGAATGTTGGGATATTCAAGCATCGCTCATGCCGGGTATATCATGGTAGGCCTGGCTGCTGTTGGGTTTTTGGGCCGAAGCGGAATACTATTCTTCCTGGCAACGTATGCCTTGGCAAATATAGGGGCATTCGTGTCCATTATCACCATTTCCAACAAGATAAATAGTGATGAAATCGGTGACTATACGGGAATGGCACGAAGGGCACCTGTGCTGTCACTTGTCCTGGCGTTCTGTCTGATATCGCTTATCGGGATTCCGCCCGCGGCGGGATTCATAGCGAAATTCTATATATTCAATGCTGCTATTCAATCGGGCTTGTTGTGGTTGGTAATTATCGGCGTGCTCAACTCTGTTATATCAGCGTACTACTATCTGAGGGTAGTGAAGGTGATGTATATAGGTGCGCCGGCATCAGATGAGCCTATCCCGTCATCAGTTCCCCTGCGTATCACCCTCGCACTCACCTCTCTGGGTG
>JAXHUK010000055.1:0-9297 GCA_034189725.1 Chloroflexota bacterium
AATATCCAGTATACTGCGGTGGGTTTTAGCTTTTGACAACACCGGTTGCCCATGATACGATGTCCTCAATTCGGGGAGGCTGACGATAGCAATGGATAATGGCCCAACCTTTATCGAAGAGGAGAAGCTGTGGTCAGAAGGCTACAGGTTCATTGCAGGTATCGATGAGGTCGGCCGCGGTCCGCTGGCAGGGCCGGTGGTAGCTGCCGCGGTTATCCTGTCCTTGAATAGTAAACATTCCTGGTTAAGCCAGATTCGAGATAGCAAGCAGCTAACCCCACAGAGGCGTGAGTTCCTCTTCGACTGTATGCAACATGATGGGGTATTTTTTGGAGTGGGCGTAGTTTCCCACGAGGTGATCGATAGTGAGGGAATTGTAGATGCTACCAGGAGGGCGATGTTCTCGGCCGTGGAGCAATTATTGGTCCCTCCTGATTACGTTCTCATTGACTACATGGGTTTACCTGACGTGTCTATTCCACAGAAGAGCATTGTCAAGGGTGATACCCTGTCTCTTTCCATCGCGGCGGCGTCAATTGTAGCAAAGGTTACACGAGACCGGCTCATGATGGAATTGGATGGCCAGTTCCCTGGCTATGGCCTGGCACGAAACAAAGGCTATGGTACTGCAGAGCACCTGGAGGGACTGCAGCGCCTGGGTCCCTGTCCTATTCACCGCAAGACCTTTGCCCCGGTGCGGGATGCTGGCAGTGGTGCTAACCTGGATGTCTAGGAGTACGATACCTCATTTGCCTCACGATATGCTATGCAAGTATTCATCGACGAACTTGCGAGGCCTGAGAATCTCTATACCAGGATACCCCGACATCCTTAATAAGGGCTTATCTCCACTGATAATCCCTGTTGAATGATCAGTGGAGGAATGCAGGGCACGGATAGTATTCCGGATCGAGCTGTACGAATTGGAATCCTGCCATAGCTGGGTTCCTCGTAAACACACGTTCAGTCCCCGGGCTCTGGCTTGAGGATAGAAGGCTCTTACAATGTCTGAGAGCGGTCACAGGAGGACGCGCTACCGTATCGGAGCTATTCGTTTCGCCGCAACAGGAGTCAGGCATCTATTCATTGAGTGTGATATCGTCGTCATCCTCCTCAAGATCATCCGCTAATGGACTGCTGTTCATAGCTTCTTCTATATCAACAGCTTCTTCTTCCCCGGTTGCTGCGGATTCTTCAGATGTTTCATCGACGGCATCATCGGATTCTCCAGATGTTTCATCGACGGCATCATCGGATTCTTCTACCGCTATGTACTCCAGTTCCCCCTCGATCTGAGGCAAATCGGGTTGTCGTGTGGTTGCTACCGGTGCTTCGCTACACGCAGGGATAAGCTTGCCGATGATCACGTTTTCTTTCAATCCCGTTAGCCGATCGCTGCTTCCTGACACGGCAGCTTCTGTGAGCACTCTGGTTGTTTCCTGGAACGATGCCTTTGCCAGGAAGCTGTCCGTATTAAGGGATGCCCTGGTGATACCGAGCAAGACTGGTTGTGCGGTTGCTGGTTCTCCTCCCTCGGCCAGCACCTTGGCATTTACATCCTCATAGGTGAGACTATCGATCAATTCTCCGGGCAAGAGTTCACTATCTCCTGGAGAATCGACCTTAACCTTACGCAGCATTTGACGGACTATGACCTCGATATGCTTGTCGCTGATACTTACACCCTGGGAGCGATAGACTTTCTGAACCTCGTCCACCAGATACCGTTGTACTGACTCACGTCCCATGATACGCAGAATATCCTGAGGGTGAATCGGGCCTTCAGTGAGCTGCTGCCCGGCCATGATTCTATCGCCATCCTTTACCAGAATGGGGATCACGGGGGACACCGGGTACTCACGTACTTCCCTTTCCTCATATACTATCGATATTCTGTTGCCTTCAATCTCTACTTTGCCATCCACCTGAGCAACGAGTGATGGCATGATCTCAGTTGTAGTCTCCTCTTCGGTGAGGGCTGGTTGTGCTAACACGGTCGCGGCTTCAATTTTTTGACCATTTTTGACCAACACGTTGTAGTTCGATGGTAGAGAATACTCATCACGGTAGATCTCGGAACTTATAACCTTGATAATTCTTCCCTCTTCGCTACGGCTCACCTCGATCGCACCATCGATCTCCGAGATAATAGCCTGCCCTTTGGGTGCTCTCGCTTCGAAGAGTTCCTCAACACGGGGTAGACCACTGGTAATATCAAGTCCAGCAACACCGCCGGTGTGGAATGTGCGCATTGTGAGCTGGGTCCCCGGCTCGCCAATACTCTGGGCGGCGATAATTCCCACTGCTTCTCCTGGTGATGCCAGCCTTCCGCGAGCAAGACTTCTCCCATAGCATAGCTGGCAGATCCCGGTTCGAGCCTGGCAGCTGAGAGGAGATCGTACCTGAACCTTGGTAACACCGGCATTAGTAATCGCTACCACTTTCTCCTCATCGATCTCCTTGTTTCTATCGACAAGGATTTCCCCACTAGCGGGGTCAACAATCGGACTGGCAGCAATTCTCCCCAGAATGCGCTGAGCAAGCGATGCTACGATTCCCTTTTCCGTCGGCTCGGCGATCCAGATACCAACCATTGTTCCACAATCTTCCTCGTGGACTATCACTTCCTGGGCTACATCGATGAGCCTCCTCGTGAGATAGCCACTATCAGATGTCCTCAGCGCGGTATCAGCCAAACCTTTACGAGCGCCGTGGGTGGAGATAAAGTATTCCAATACCGTGAGACCCTCTCGGAAACAAGCTTTAATGGGTAGTTCAATGATTCTCCCTGAAGGATCGGTCATCAAACCGCGCATTCCCGCCATTTGTCTGATCTGAGAGATGTTACCCTTCGCCCCTGAGGCTGCCATTACATAGATGGAGCTATGCTCATCCATTGATTTCTCCAAAGCATTTTGAAGATCTTCGGTGGCATCTGTCCACACTGCTACCGTGCTGCTGTAGCGTTCGTCCTCCGTAATTAATCCCCGTTGGAACTGCTTCTCGATTTCGGCAACTTTCCCCTCGGCGTTGTTCAATATCTCCGCTTTTTGATCAGGTACCTCAATGTCATTTATAGCTATGGTAATACCCGCCTTCGTCACATACTGGAAACCAAGACGCTTAATGTTGTCTACCATGGTAGCAGTACCCTCGTTGCCCAGGATGCGATGGCAGTCAGCAACGATGTTTTTCAACGTCTTCTTGTCCATGATCTGGTTTTGGAAGCCG
This sequence comes from Chloroflexota bacterium, assembly GCA_034189725.1. Lineage (GTDB taxonomy): Bacteria > Chloroflexota > Dehalococcoidia > SZUA-161 > SZUA-161 > JAXHUK01. The sequence continues at coordinate 3,232 of JAXHUK010000055.1, forward strand.
AGCTCTTTGGGTAAAATCTCGTTGAAAATGATACGACCAACACTGGTCTTCACCCGGTTAGCACCATTGACTCGCTCCCTGACTTCGATCTCTGCTGTGGTATCAATAATACCGAGGTCATGGGCCAGCTTAGCCTCTTCGAAGTTGCCGAATACCATCCCTTCACCCTTGGTTCCATGCCTGATCGTGGTCAGGTGGTAGCAGCCGAGAACGATGTCTAACGTTGGCGCTACAACAGGTTCACCGGAGCTGGGTAACAGCATATTGTTGGTGTTGATCATAACCCGTTTAGCTTCTTCTACCGCTGCCCGGGATAGGGGTACATGAACCGCCATCTGATCGCCATCGAAGTCTGCGTTAAAGGCAACGCAAACCAGGGGGTGTATCTGGATGGCACTGCCGTCAATGAGTACCGGCTGGAACGCCTGGATACCGAGTCGGTGCAGTGTTGGTGCTCGATTGAGCAGGACTGGGCGGTCTTTGACCACCTCTTCGAGGATGTCCCAGACCTCGGGCTTAGCACGCTCTACGATGCGTTTAGCGCTCCTGATATTAAGTGCTATGCCGCGGCCGACCAGCCGGCGCATAATAAATGGCTTGAACAGCTCAAGTGCCATTCTCCGAGGCAACCCGCACTCGTGTAGCTTCAATTCAGGGCCAACGATAATCACCGATCTGCCGCTGTAATCCACACGTTTCCCGAGGAGATTTTGTCTGAACCTCCCCTGCTTGCCCCGCAGCATGTCTGACAATGATTTCAGTCTGTGGTGGTTTCCGGTAAGCACAGCCCTGCCCCGGCGCCCGTTATCGATCAGGGAATCAACGGCTTCCTGAAGCATACGTTTTTCGTTACGAATAATAATCTCGGGAGCTCTAATCTCAAGGAGTCGCCGCAGCCGGTTATTGCGGTTGATTACCCTGCGATACAGGTCATTGAGGTCGCTGGTAGCGAATCTACCGCCATCGAGTTGCACCATGGGGCGCAACTCGGGAGGCAACACAGGCAGCACGGTAAGCACCATCCATTTGGGTTTGTTTCTACTCTTGCGGAAGGCATCGATCACTTTCAACCGTTTGATCGCCTTCTTGCGTCGCTGTCCTGAGGTCAGGGCAGCCTCCTGGTAAAGCTCCTGGCGTTTCTGATCGAGGTCAATATTGTTCAGGATTTCAAGCATGGCTTCAGCTCCCATGCCTGCCTTGAAAAGGCCTTCCCATTTCTGACTCAGCTCGCGATATCTGCTTGCACTGAGAAGATTCAGTGGAACGAGTTCCTCGAGATCAGCGAGGTTTGCCTTGAACTCGGCCTCGGTTTTCTTTTTTTCCTCATCGTGCTGCTGTTGCAGCCGATCGGCCTGCTCAATTTCCTTGAATTCGTTCTCCCCTGTGTCTTCTTGCACTCCATTTTCCGCCATTCTCTCCATGAACTGGCTATCATATTTCTCAAGAGCCTCTGCGGTTTCATTACGAAGTCGCTCGATTACTTGCCTTTTCTGATCCTCGTTGACACTGGTGATGATGAACTTGGCAAAGTAGATTACCTGTTCCAGATTACGGGGGGAGATATCCAGGAGTAATCCCATGCGACTGGGGGTTCCCTTCACAAACCAAATATGGGTAACTGGTGCTGCAAGCACTATGTGCCCCATACGTTCCCGTCGCACCTTGGAACGAGCCACCTCGACCCCGCATTTATCGCAGATAACCCCTTTATAGCGCGCCTTCTTGTACTTGCCACAATAGCACTCGAAGTCCTTGATCGGGCCGAAAATCTTCTCGCAGAAGAGACCGTCCTTTTCCGGCTTCAGGGTACGATAGTTGAGTGTCTCGGGTTTTGTAACCTCACCGTAGGACCATCCCCTGATTTGCTCCGGCGATGCCAGCGAGATGCGAATAGAAGTGAAGTCGTTTAGCTCGAGCATTATTCCCTCCCCTCGAATCCGGATAAATTGATCCCTAACCTGGGTGCTTCGGCGATGGACTCCATCAGGTGCGTTACCCGTTCCTCGTCCTCATTAAGCACCTCGATTGCCAGTCCCAGGCTTTGTAATTCTTTAACCAACACTTTGAACGATTCAGGAACACCAGCTTCTGATATATCCTCACCATTGACTATTGCCTCATAGGTCTTGACTCTTCCCACAACGTCATCGGACTTAACTGTGAGCATCTCCTGAAGATTATAGGCTGCACCATAGGCTTCAAGTGCCCACACTTCCATTTCACCGAAACGCTGTCCACCAAACTGCGCCTTACCGCCCAGAGGTTGCTGCGTGATGAGTGAATAGGGGCCTGTTGACCGGGCGTGGATCTTATCCTCGACCAGGTGGATCAGCTTCATCATATAGATATAACCTACAGTGACTCCCTGGTCCAGAGGTTCCCCAGTACGGCCGTCGCACAGAGTGGTCTTGCCGAATGTAGGGGGCGATTTCCCTTCCTTGTGGTAGAGGGTTTCCACGGCTTTTTCTATCTCCTCGGCATTGAGTGACGAGGCATCGACATCTGCTTCCTCAAGCCAAAGACGCAGGCAGGCCTGTCTTGCTTCACCTCTGTACTGATCATCAAATATCTTCTCTGCATTGTAACCACGTTCGTTAAGCCAGGACTTTGCTTTCTCCAATTGGAGCAGTTCATTACAATGGCGATCCCAGCCGATAGCATCTGCTTTGCGCACTATCCAGGCCCTCGATAACGCGTCTTCGATGGAGATATCATCTGCTCCATCGAACACCGGGGACAGTACTTTAAAGCCAAGGCTATGCGCTGCCCAGCCCAGGTGTGTTTCCAGAAGTTGCCCAACGTTCATTCGGGAGGGAACTCCCAGCGGGCTGAGTATGATCTCCACCGGTCTACCATCGGGGAGGAAGGGCATATCCTCCTCGGGCACGATACGGGCAATGACACCTTTGTTACCATGGCGCCCCGCCATCTTATCCCCTTCGGCGACCTTCCGCATCTGAGCCACAAACACTCGAACCATCTGGTTAACCCCGGGAGGGAGATCGTGGTCACCGTCTCTCGTGAGGACGTGCACATCAATCACCTTGCCATATTCACCGTGGGGTACCTTGAGTGAGGTGTCCTTGACCTCCCGCGCCTTCTCGCCGAAAATGGCACGCAGGAGCTTCTCCTCGGCAGTGAGACCTCTTTCGCCTTTGGGAGTGATCTTTCCTACCAGGATATCGCCGGAATTGACTTCAGCACCAATGCGTATAATTCCCCGCTCATCAAGATGACGCAGGCTTTCCTCACCGATATTTGGTATATCCCTTGTTATTTCCTCAGGACCCAATTTGGTATCTCTCGCTTCTACCTCGTGTTTTTCGATGTGAATCGAGGTAAATTTATGTTTCTTAAGCAGGCTCTCAGAGATAACGATGGCGTCCTCAAAGTTATAGCCCTCCCAGCTCAGGAAGGCACAGAGGACGTTTTGCCCCAGGGCAAGTTCGCCGCCTTCCGTTGAGGAACCGTCAACCAGTAATTGTCCTTGCACAACACGGTCCCCATTGGTTACCAGGGGGCGTTGGTTGATACAGGTCCCCTGATTTGATCGGGAGAACTTGGTTATAGGAAAAGACCGTTCCTCTCCATACTCGCTCTTGAGTGTGATCTTGTTTGCAGTGACCGATGTCACCTCGCCATTAAAGGGAGCGAAAATCACCTGGCCACTGTCACGGGCGGCCTCTCTTTCCATTCCAGTGGCGACCAGAGGAGAATTGGGTTGAATTAACGGAACTGCCTGACGTTGCATGTTTGAACCCATGAGAGCACGGTTGGCGTCGTCGTGTTCCAGGAATGGTATCAGTGAGGTGGTGACACTAACGATCTGCCTTGGCGAGGCATCCATGTAGTCGACTTTATCCGGTGTCTCCAACAGGAACTTATCTTGATATCTGACCTCAACTTTATTCTCAACAAACTGATAGCTGTCGTCGAGTTTAGTATTCGCCTGTGCTACAATGTAGTTCTCCTCCTCATTTGCAGAAAGATAATGAACCTCCTGAGAGACAAACTGACTTATCTTGACGTTCTGCTGCGGGAGATCGGCAAGTTTTTGGGCTATATGTTCATCGATCACAGTTCCTGCTGCGACTACTACTTCTCCAGAGGTATCGGTTACATCTTCGGAAACTATCTTGCCCGGAAGGTCAGGTGAGTCATTACCAAGTTCCCGTATTACCTTTTTGTACGGGGTCTCGATGAAACCGTATTCGTTGACTCGAGCGTAGGTGGCAAGAGAGCCAATGAGGCCGATATTCGGGCCTTCAGGGGTCTCGATGGGACAGATACGCCCATAGTGCGAGTAATGTACGTCTCGCACATCGAAGCCAGCTCTTTCTCTTGATAATCCACCGGGGCCTAATGCCGATAGACGTCGTTTATGGGTTAACTCGGCCAGGAGATTGGTTTGATCCATGAATTGGGAGAGCTGGGAACTACCGAAAAACTCTCTGATAGCAGCAGCTACAGGGCGACTATTTGTTAAGGTGCCGGGGGTCGCAGTGTCTGTGGGAAGCAGACTCATACGCTCTTTCACCACGCGCTCCATACGAAGTAATCCCACGCGGATCTGGTTCTGCAACAGTTCGCCCACTGCTCGCACGCGGCGATTGCCCAGGTGATCGATATCGTCAGCAGTGCCTATTCCATTATTGAGCAGTATCATTTGGCGCAGAATTGCCACCAGGTCTTCCTTGGCCAGGATACGCTGAGACTGCAGTATGTTGAGTCCAAGTCGCCTGTTAAGCTTGTAGCGTCCCACCTTGCCCAGATCATAGCGCCGGGGATTAAAAAATAGAGAGTTTATCAGTCCACGAGCATTCTCGAGGGTAGGAGGGTCACCAGGTTTTAACCGCTTATAGAAATCGAGTAGCGCATCGTTCTCATTTTTTATTGATGGCTCGCGATCTATCGTGTTTTGGATATAGCGATGCTCAGGATTAGCATCCACATCGGCGAACAGTGCCATCAGGCCCTCGTCGCTTCCATAGCTATGTTCAGCATCACTGATGGCACGAATTAACGTAGTAGCGGGAATCTTGCGCTTTCGGTCGATCTTTACCGAAAGAAAGTCGTGATTACTGGTTTCCAGCTCCAACCATGCTCCACGGTTGGGTATTAATTTTGCAGAGCACAACTTGCGTCCGGTCGCAGGATCGTCGCTGAGAGTGAAATAAATCCCTGGGGAACGAACTAACTGGCTCACAACTACGCGTTCGGCACCATTGATGATAAACGTACCTTTAGAGGTCATTAATGGGAGTTCTCCCATAAATATATCTTGCTCTTTGATCTCCCCTGTATCTTTAATCACGAGTTGGGCTTTTATCTTCAAGGGTACTGCGTATGTAGTATCGCGTTCATAGCATTCATGTTCTGAATATTTCGCAGAAGCTTGCATGTATTCCCAGAAGGAATCTTCATCTGTGAATTTGGGCATTTCTGCACTATCGCCGAATCCGTAGCTCGGAAAAACGAGTTCGTAACGGGTACCGGCGAAGTCCTTTATCGGTGATATTTCGTCAAGCAATTCCTGTAATCCACCGCCAAAGGAAGAATCACAGATCCAGCGATAAGAGTCCTTCTGAATCTGTATGAGATTGGGGGTTTCCAAGGGATGGGATATCCTGGCATAGGACTTCCGCATCCCCGTATCCTGGGACAGGGTTTGAGTCATGATGCGACACCTCTCAAAGCGGGAGTTTAGGGCATAGGAATACCGTAGTTAATTCCGGAGTTGGTAATGTTGGAGATAAAGTTGGGAACAAATGAAGGCATTACTCCACAAACAATTAGAATAACACACTATATTTACAATGTCAATAACCCACTGGTAACATTTCCAAAATTATCTGGATATCGTGTTGCATATAGTTTTATTTCAACAGACGTCGCTTCATCCTGAGTAACGATAACGGGAAGAAGATGATAATAATGCCCACCATGATCGCCAGTGACCACCAGGATCCGTCACCAGGGCTTCCGCTGATTACGGCCCGCATCAGATCGGTTACCGACGTTAGTGGAGCAATCCAGCTCAGGTGCTGTATCATTGTTGGGAATTCA
>JAXHUK010000056.1:0-8928 GCA_034189725.1 Chloroflexota bacterium
GTACAGCCTGTTCCAACTCTTCATTGAAACGGTAATTTGTTACAGTATAGTAGTTGCGGTAGGTGATACCGACCTCTTTGGTAAGCTTTCGTATTCGCTCTATGTTTTTCATTGATTTCAGTGTGGGATCTAGTATTAAGAACAGATCATCTACATCCGACGTCACATGCCTGTTGAGATGCTCCAACCCGGCAGGAGCATCTATCAAGGTAAAGGCATAGTTCTGGGCGAGCCGGGGAATCATGCCTTTGAGTAGATTATTTGGAGCACAGTAGCAACCCTCAGTCCATTTCGTTCCCAGAGTTATCATATCGAATTCCTCTGACTCATACACACACTCACTACTAAAGAGATATTCGATCTTCTCAGGCAGGGTCATGGACTCCAGGTCTTCGTATCCCTCCTTTTTTTGAATATCGTAGAGCATATCCAGAACAGTCCTCGTCTCTTCCTTGTCCAGGTCTACCCCCAGCATATCAGCCAGACTCTGGTCAGGATCGATATCAATGAGCAGCACCGGACGAGTCAGGTATTTCACAGCGAGCGCTGCAAACGTTGTTTTTCCGGTGCCCCCTCTGCCAGTAGATACAAATTTCACTCCCATTTACATTCACCTGCCTGTATATTTATCGTTCGCGTAAGACGCTTTGCACAGCAAGACTGTTTATCAGCAATCGTTTATCATTCAAGGTGACAAAATAACCGCCCTCAAGCAGCAAATACCTTAACCGTAGTCTCTACAGGAAGCTGCCCCTGCGTGACCTCTATCTCTCTCCCCTCCAAATGCTCGATGGCATCCGCAGGAAACTCACCGATGAATTTGTTCGGGGTATCAAGAATAAAGAAACGGCATTTATCGTTTTTGTAGTGCATGGGGATAACAACTCTTGGTCGTAGCTGACGGCAAACCTCGGCTACACCCTCCGGTTTCATGACCGGGAAGCCGCCTGCGGGGGCAAACACTACGTCAACATCACCAACTTCAGCAAGCTGCGAAGCATCAAGGGGGTATCCAATGTCTCCCAAATGGCAGAGCTTCACCCCATCCACAGTAAAGCAGAATATCATGTTTATGCCCCTGAACGTCCCATGACGGCTCGCTACTCCTTTAATTGGAATGCCTTTGCACTCTCTCAGACCTGCTTCTCTCATAACTTCGGGATTGCCTTTCACCGCTTTCACATTGTTATGATCAGGATGGTTGTGGCTGATAAGCACTATGTCAGCATCCTCATCTATTTCATCATAGTTCATCCTCATGAATGCCGCGCTCAACCCCGACTGATATGGGTCGGTGATAATCTTAATCCCTTCATCAGAAGTAACCACGAAACAGGAATGCCCCAGCCATTTTATCCTCATGGGCCACCTCAGAGAGCAAATCTAAGCCTTCCACATGAGACAATCGTAATGAGCTATCCCCATAGCTAATCAGTCAACTCTCTTATCTACAATAGTCAGGCACCAACGAGCGCTACCAGAAATAGCTCAAGGGGAGACCCTAAGAACAGGATAATTGTTATATAAAAACTTGTCAACGATGGCTATTCTAAGGTTTCCCTGATCCATGGATTCTATGGCAAAAGTTTACGGTGTCATTGCGAGGAGCGTAGCGACGAAGCAATCCTCTAGTCCTAAAATCGGGGGGGAAAAACAGGATTGCTTCGCAGTGCTCGCAATGACATATACGAAGCCTGTGCTAAAGAACGCAGTGCTCGCAATGACGTAAAGATCCGTGGGTTGATTCTTGTCACAAGTGAGGCTGACTGTTCAAACCTGTACTCACAGATTAAGGGGTTTCCCCTTTGCTTGACAGTCCTACTCCCCTATAGTAACATCGTTGTGGGTCGTGCTAGATGGGGAGCTAGCGGTGCCCTGTACCCGCAATCCGCTACAGCGGGATTGAATTCCTGCTCGAGGTCTTGCGCTTTCCGGAACTGGTCTTGGGCAGCGGTGATGAACACTGGGTCCTACGCAGCAGAACACTATGAACTCCGTCAGGTCCGGGAGGAAGCAGCGGTAAATAGCAGCTTCTGGGTGCCGCAGGTATACCTGGTAGGAGCCGCTGGCAAGAATAAGCCGAGGAGTAAGGATCGACGGTAGGTGCACGGCCTGAGTATCGATATCATGTTCAATGGGAACAGTCAGCTTGTATTATCGGAAGATGGCTGTTCCCGAAATTTTCTTCAGGCTAGTGTTTACTATTGATAGCTCCAGTACCAGTATGATACAATCCGAGCTTGACCTGATACTAAAGGAAAAGTGACAGCTTCATGAACGCGTCTACGGCTCACGTCAAGGGCGAATTGCGTGGTCTCCATACCAGGGCGATGAAACGGCTTGGACAGCATTTCCTGATCGATAGCAACGTACTCGATACAATAATCTCCGCCTCGGACCTTGAGCCCACAGACACTGTAGTGGAGATAGGCCCAGGACTGGGAGCACTGACTGAGCAGTTGGTAAGTAAAGCAGGAAAGGTAATCGCCATCGAGGTTGATTCCAGGCTTGCCACAGCTTTGAGCCGCAAATTCTCCAGTGTGCCTGGACTCACTGTGATGAATGCCAACATTCTCGACATCGATCCCTGTGAGCTGGTGAAGCCTCAAGACCCTTCGCAATCGCTCGGCGTAACAAACAAACACACTGATTACAAGGTGATCGCCAATCTCCCCTATTATGTTGCTTCACCGATACTGCGCCATTTCCTGGAGGCTTCATTGAAGCCCAGCCTCATGGTGGTCATGGTACAGAAAGAAGTGGCACAGAGTATCGTGGCCGGGCCGGGCGCAATGAGCCTGCTCGGTATCAGCGTGCAATTGTACGGCAAACCGACGATTGTTGACTATGTACCTGCTCAAAGCTTCTACCCCAAGCCAAAGGTCGATTCGGCTATAGTAAGCATCGACATCTACCCGACACCGGCAGTGGATGTCGAGAATATGGACAGATTCTTCGAGGTGGTGAAAGCAGGATTCAGCACTCCCAGGAAGCAACTGCGTAATAGCCTTAGTATCGGATTACAGCTTCCACTAGCTGAAGTAGCGGAAATCCTGGAGAAAGCAAGCATATCACCTCAGCGCCGTCCTCAGACGCTGTCGCTTGAGGAATGGGCAGACTTGTATCGTGCAATTACACGAACAGGCACTTCGTAATCTGAATAAATTACAACAGGATATCACGAAAAAAAACACAGAGGCTGAACGTTCTATAGGGCCTTTCAACGAGATAATAAGTTGAGCATCGAAATCTCCGCATATGCTAAAATAAATCTGACGCTCGAAGTGCTAGCCAGACGCGACGATGGTTACCATGAGATTCGAACTGTCATGCAGACAATTAGCCTGGCAAACAGAATCTCCTTTGAACCCGGGGAAGCACTGTCACTTCGGTGCAACATCCCAGCATTGCAATCAGCCGATAATTTGGTGATCGAAGCAGCGAAACTGCTCAGTGAAACGACAGGCTGCAGCAAGGGAGCCTCGATCAATCTCACCAAGAAGATTCCTGTAGCTGCTGGACTGGGATCGGGGGCAACCGATGCCGCAGCCACTCTGGTCGGGCTCAACAGACTCTGGGAACTGGACTTGCCTCTGGAGAGATTAAAAGAATTGGCAGCGGTTTTGGGATCAGATGTCGCCTTTTTCCTCGACGGAGGTACCGCACTTGCCAGCGGGCGCGGTGAGAAAGTACTCGCTCTCACTCCAATACAAGGTTTGTGGTTGATAGTACTCATGCCACCTATTGAAGCCGTCTCGAACAAAACAGCGCAGCTCTACTCCCGGTTAAACTCATCTCATTTCACTTCCGGGGAGTTCACAGCGCGTTTGGTTAACCATATAGGCGCCGGAGAAGCTGTCAGTTCTTCGCTGTTATTTAATGTCTTCGAGCAAGTAGCTTACGACTTTTTCCTCGAGCTTTCCAATTATCACTCACGCTTGCGAAATGCAGATGTCAATCGCACCCACCTCGCAGGTGCCGGGCCTGCACTATTCGCTCTGGTGCCTGACAAGGATCGAGGAGAAGCTATTGTAAACAATCTAAAAGCAGACGGCTTAGAGGCGTATCTCGTTCACACTGTGGAGACAGCGCCCTTAAGTACTGCTGGGAGCAAACAATGTTAATGGATGTATTAGCCGGTGTTGTCGCTGGATTATCCATGGGGACAATTTTTCTGGGAGTGTTGATATTCATGTTATACTCCAATCCCGATATCCACAACCGACTATCTGCAAGATTGCCCCAGGGTATATCCCCTACCATGGTATTGCTAGCGATTTTGATTGCGGTACCCCCTTTGTGGGGGATATTTGGAGCTCTTGCCGGAGTGGTGTACAGCTTCGTGAGTATCTCTCTACCATACACAGGCCTGGGTAGCCCCAATCTCGCATTCACTATAGCTAGCCTATCAATCGGGATTCTTATAGTTATCGGGCTCTTCATACTACGGAGAAGATTAATACGTCTGGGACTGATCCTTGCCGTGGCCTTCGCTGGTATCTTTGGCTGGGTCCTCCCTCTACTGGCAAACTGGCGCTAATGGTTTTCAGCCTGGATAGTAGTACTCCGCACAATGAATCAGGGCAAACCATCATGTCTCTTCCCGTTGCTCTTTGCGTCGACGAGTTTGAACGCGTATAATTTCATACATGATAGACCAAACCTATATATCTATAGACCTTGAAACCACTGGGCTGAATCCCAAGCTCGATGAAATTATCGAGATCGGCGCCGTCAAGTTCACTGGAAATGAGATCACCGGCACATTTAATTCACTCATCAATCCGTTGTGTACGGTGCCCTACCGCATCCGTGTGCTCTGTGGCATTGACCAGGCTCAACTGGATACCGCTCCCACATTCTCTGATATCGCCGATGAATTCAACACCTTCGCAGAAGGGCACTCCATCGTAGGACATAATATCTCCTTCGACCTGGGATTCCTGGAAGGTAAAGGCTTCAAGACGGCCAATATGGTTTATGACACGTGGGAACTTTCAACGATCTTGCTTTTTCAACAACCCGACTATAGCCTTGCATCTTTGACAAAAGAGCTTGGGCTATCAGTACCACAACACCGCGCCCTACCTGATGCTTTAGCAGCAAAGGACCTGTTTGTCAGGCTCCTCGACCGTGCTATTGCTCTCGATCTGACAACCATTGAAGAACTCGTCCGTATATCTGAAAAATCGGATTGGGAACAGGGACTTTTTTTCCGAGAGTTGCTGAAGTTCAAGACGAAATCTGCATTCGTAGCCACTGGAGATGCGAATCTCAAAGATAACGACTACGGGATTACCATTCGTGGGGAAGATGACGAGTCACCGCTCGTCGCTCGTGCCGAGATAATCCCTCTGGATATAGAGAGCCTCTCTAATATCCTGGAACCTGCCGGTGTCCTTGCCCAATCACTACCTGATTATGAACATCGCCCCGGGCAAGTCTGTATGATGCAGGCGGTGTCTCAAGCATTAAGCAATAACGAGCACTTGATTGTCGAAGCGGGCACAGGCACCGGTAAATCGGTGGCTTACCTCTTGCCCTCTATTATATTCGCTCTGGAAAATAGCGTCCCGGTAGTCATCTCCACCAACACAATTAACCTTCAGGAACAGTTGATCGGCAAGGACATTCCCGCTTTACTGCAAACACTTGAACTTTGGCCAGATCGTCCTATGAAGAGGCCGAAAGTAGTACAACTGAAGGGACGAGCAAACTATATCTGTATGAAACGATATAACGCATTGCGGGCAAACGACAGTCTATCTGGCGACGAGGCCAAGCTACTTGCCCGAATCACAGTGTGGTTGCGATCAACAAAAACCGGAGACCGTGCTGAACTTAATATCCATCGAAACGAGTTCGCCTCCTGGGACAAGCTCTGCGCCAATTTAGACGAGAGTATAGAAAAGCAATGTCCGTATCTTCTTAAAGGCGCTTGCTTCCTCTACCAGGCACGCCAGGCTGCTGAAAATGCTCATCTCATCGTAGTCAATCATGCCCTACTCATGTCAGACATGATCGCCGATGCGAAAATCCTGCCTCACTACGACCATCTGGTTATCGATGAAGCCCATCATCTCGAAGATGAGGCCACCAATCAACTCGGTTATCAGGTTACGCAATGGGACCTCTTCAGTTACGTTAATCGATTCGAGCAAAAAACGGAGGGGCAACGCTATTCCGGGCTTCTTGCCTGGCTCAGAGACTGCTTTCGTGGCAGCACCGTATCAGTGGCCCGACAAAGGCAACTGAATCAGCTCACCGAGTCCCTCAGTACCTCCATCGACAGAGCACAGCTTTATATCCCCCAATTCTTCGACCGGCTTCGTGACTTCATTCAAAGTAACACACACGGCAATGGCGAGTATAGCCGCTACCTGCTGCTAACCCCTGCTAATCGGACTCAGCCGGCATGGTCCAGAGTTATGCTTGCCTGGGAGGATTTATCGCTGGTTTTCAAGGATATTGCAGACGACCTGGGACGACTCCACGACAGCTTCGAGAATCTGAGTGATAACAGGATTTCGGGATATGAACACTTACTGCTGGAACTCAGCCTCCTGTTTTTCCGCAGTCATGAGCTATACCAGCAGTTGATGGCTCTCATTACATATCCAGAGTCAGGCAGCATTTACTGGCTCTCTCTGAACAATCAGAATAGCACCATTGGATTACACGCAACTCTACTCAGCGTTGCCCAGGTACTGGAGAATTCTCTTTTCTCAACAAAAGATTGTGTCATCCTCACCGGCGCTACACTCAGCACCGAGGGTAATTTCGAATACGTGAAGGACAGGCTGGGGTTGGAGCACGCTAACGAGCTGATATTAGGAGCGCCTTTCGACTACCCTGCATCAACAATGATATACATCCCCTCTGATATCCCCGATCCAAACAGTAAGAACTACCAAAAAACGCTGGAAAGCACTCTGATAGAGCTTTGCAGCACCTGTCAGGGACGGACTCTCGTGCTATTCACCTCACACACTGCCCTGCGAACCACGAAATCTGCTATCCAAACCCCTCTCGAAGAAAACGGCATCCTGGTTTTAGGCCAGGGCGTAGATGGCTCACCAAAACAACTACTATCAACATTTAAAGCTAATCCTAAAGCGGTACTTCTGGGAACCTCCAGTTTTTGGGAAGGGGTGGACATTTCCGGAGATACGCTCAGTGTGTTGGTGATAGCCAAACTCCCATTCAATGTGCCCACAGACCCGATATTCGCTGCACGGTCTCAGCTATTTGACAATCCTTTCTATCAATTCAGTATTCCTCAAGCCGCAATCCGCTTCAAGCAAGGATTTGGACGTCTTATCCGCAGTAAAACTGACCGCGGAGCCTTGGTGTTATTCGACAAGCGTCTCCAAACCAAAGGATACCGCTCAGCATTTTTTGATTCGATTCCACAGTGCACCGTCGTCAAAGGCACAACCCAGGAACTACCCCTAGCAATATCACAGTGGCTCGACAAAGATCGAAGTGCCTGATCACGTTAGAAACCAGCAATCACGCATCCTACATCTGAGTCAATCCAGAACTTCGCAATAGCTTGACCCTAATCTGGTTCTACTATAATAATAGTTAGGAGAAAGATATGCGCACTCTTTTCGTCTCCCGGGATTTGCTCACGTAGAGATAAGAGGAAAAAGAGAAATTTGTAATCATGGACAAAGACTTTAACGAAACAGACAGGCTGGAAAGGATAGGGCGATGAATGAGGCTCTAATGCAACAGGTATATAATTACATAGATGAGCACTGGATGGAAGCAATCAATGACCTGGAGACACTTTGCCGACAGCCCAGTATCAGTGCTCAGGGTGTGGGCATCGAAGAGACCGTACAACTTCTCGAGGCAATGATGCAAAAGAATGGCATCAGCACACAGATACTGCACAGTCCCGATGGTGGATATCCCTTCATTTATGGTGAAATCAGAGGGGAGTCACCAATTACTCTCTTGTTCTACAATCACTACGACGTCCAACCGCCGGAACCCCTGGAGCTCTGGAGCACGCCACCCTTTGAGCCCACACACCACGAGGGGAAGCTGCGCGCACGAGGTGTATCAGACGATAAGGGTGATATTATCGCTCGATTACTAGCTATCAAGGCGTACCAGGAAGCCCTGGGGAAGTTACCGGTCACAGTGAAGTTCCTGATCGAGGGTGAAGAGGAAATCGGCAGTCCTAACATCGCCGCATTCATAGAAAATAACCAATCGCTTCTGAAAGCCGATGCTTGTATTTGGGAATGCGGCGGAGTCAATACAAGAAATGAACCTACCATAAGCCTTGGTCTCAAGGGGATCCTCTACGTGCAGCTAGAAGTGCGTGGTGCCTCACAGGATGTTCACTCCTCAATGTCCCCTGTAGTACCCAATCCCGCCTGGCGTCTGGTATGGGCATTAGCCTCACTAAAAGACATGGAGGAAACTGTTCTCATCGAAGGCTTCTACGATAGCGTTGTACCCCCGACTCAAAAAGAGATCGATGTTATCAGCGCCATTCCACAGGATGATGAGCAAACGAAGCAGAGTTTGGGACTGGAAAAATTCGTCAAAGGAGTTACAGGGCTTGATTACAAATTGCGCCACATACTTGAGCCTGCGTGCAATATCTGCGGCCTTGAATCTGGTTACACTGGTCCTGGCTCGAAAACAGTGCTTCCCTGTCTTGCTCAGGCCAAGCTCGATTTTCGCCTTGTCCCCGACCAGCGCCCCGAGGATATACTGGAGAAACTGAGAAAACACCTGGACAGTCACGGTTTCAGCGACGTCATCATAGACCCCGCTATGGAAGGAGAGAATCCAGCGCGAACTCCTCTGGATGCACCTTTTGTCGATACCGTCACCCGGGCAGCACGAGACGTCTACGGTATGGAGCCGGTGATTATACCATCAATGGCTGGCAGCGGCCCGATG
>JAXHUK010000057.1:0-4553 GCA_034189725.1 Chloroflexota bacterium
GAGCTTGTCACCAGGATGCGCCAGATGGGTGCCGAGATCTCGGTCAGCTCACTGCGAATTCGACCCTTATCCGAGGTGGTTGTACAAGGTCTTGTGGAAAGCGGGACCCAAACCATATCCCTGGCTCCGGAGGCAGGCTCCCAGAGATTGCGCCAGATCATCAACAAGGGTGTAACCGAGGACGATATTATCAAGGCAATCGACCAGGTTGCACGGCAGGGTATCAAGTATATAAAGCTCTACTTCATGATCGGTTTGCCAGCGGAAACCGACGACGACATCGAGGAGCTTATCAGACTAACACTCTTCCTGAAAAGCCGCATCGAGAGAACAGGCAGCCGCCTCTCCCTCACAGTGGAACCTTTCGTACCTAAAGCGAGCACACCGTTCCAATGGATGGCAATGCCCCAAGCGGACATCCTGAACCATCGCCTGAAGCGAGTCAAGAGCGGTCTCACCAGGAGTGGCATCGAGGTGAGGACAGAAAGCGCCAGTTGGAGTATCGTACAAGGGGTGCTCTCGCGAGGCGACACCAGACTGGGCACAGCACTGGCTAACATGCCGGGACACTCACTCTCTGCATGGCGACAGGCATTGGATGACTGCAACCTGAGCGCTGCCTTCTATGTTCACCGTGAATTGCCCCTTGACGAGCCCCTGCCCTGGTCGGTAGTGGATTCCGCTGTTACCCCTGACTACCTCCGAGAGGAACTGGAAAAGTCACGCCAGGGCATTGAGACCCCACCCTGCCCTCCGAAGGATTGCCACAAGTGCGGTGTGTGTTAAGATATATAAGGTAGGGTGGGTGAAGTGAAACGGAACCCACCATCCAAAACAAAGCCGAAAAGGACATGTTATGCCCGATTATCGTAGGGCTTGGCTAAAAGGGGGAACGTTCTTCTTTACCGTTGTTACCTACAAAAGATATCCTATCTTTGGTAACGAAGCTACCATTGGGCTGTTAAAGGGATGTTTCCAGACAGTAATGGCTGAACATCCCTTTGAGATAGATGCTATAGTGATCCTACCAGACCATATTCATTGTATCTGGACACTGCCCGATAACGATTCCGATTTCTCTGTAAGGTGGAAGTGCATTAAAACAACATTCACGCGAGGTTATTCTGGAGGCAAAGCAGAAGATGTCTCAGAGTCTATGCGTAAGAAGAATGAACAAGGTATCTGGCAGAGGAGATTTTGGGAACACACAATTCGCGACCAGAATGATTTCAATCGGCATTGTGATTACATTCACTACAATCCCGTTAAGCATGGATTGGTGAATTTACCCGTAGAATGGAAATACAGCAGTTTTAAGAGATTTGTTGACGCAGGGTTCTACCCCAAAAGCTGGGGGCACACAGTACAAGAAGAACTCATGAGCATGAATTTAGAATGACTTGATGGTGGGTTTTGCTCCGCTACACCCACCCTACGAGCTATGTTCACCGTGAATTGCCCCTTGACGAGCCCCTGCCCTGGTCGGTAGTGGATTCCGCTGTTACCCCTGACTACCTCAGAGAGGAACTGGAAAAATCATGCCAGGGCGTTGAGACCCCACCCTGCCCTCCGAAGGATTGCCACAAGTGCGGTGTGTGTTAAGATATATAAGGTAGGGTGGGTGAAGTGAAACGGAACCCACCCTACAACCAAACCTGACAAATGACCATTGAGCAGAATATACAAAACGTAAATCAGCGCATCTCCAGAGCGTGTGACCGAGCGGGGCGCTCGCCTGACGAGGTAACTCTTATTGCCGTAACCAAGACTGTCGATGTACCTGCCATCGAAGCCGCATTCGCTGCCGGCATCAGGAACTTCGGCGAGAACAGGGTTCAAGAGGCCATACCCAAGATCGAGCAACTTGGCAGCCTCAGGGACAAATTGACCTGGCACATGATCGGGCACCTCCAAACCAACAAGGCCAAGACAGCAGCCGATATTTTTGATATAATCCATAGCATTGATACAATCAAGCTCGCCGAGATTCTAAGCGAGCGCAGTCAAAAGAAGTTGCCTGTTCTCATTGAAGTCAACGTCTCCGCTGAAACAACCAAACACGGCTTGCTGCTACCCGGAGTCGCTGAGATAGTCAAGCAAATAGGAAGGTTGCCTAATCTGGAGATAGAGGGATTGATGACCATCGCTCCCTGGGAGAGCGATGCCGAGGTGGTTCGCCCTGTCTTTCGACAGCTACGGCGACTACGGGATTCTCTGGGGCTGAAGCATCTCTCTATGGGAATGACCGACGACTTCGAAGTCGCCATTGAAGAGGGGGCGACTCTGGTAAGGGTCGGGCGAGCGATCTTTGGTGAGAGGAGATAAGCGCTTTAGCTTTTGAACCAGGCGAGGGCGCCTGGCCTGTTGCTATAAGAAATTACAGCACAGTAGTAGCAGAAGCGATGGATTCCCACTTTCGTGGGAATGGCAGAGCCATATCACTCCTGCAAAAGCAGGAGTCCAGGAGACTGTCGTATAAGGCGACTTCCTGAAGCTGACAACTACATTATCCCGGCTTCAGCCAATGGGTCCGCACATCAGGCTCCCAGAGAATTTAAAAAGGCTGTAGTGGTTCCCGAGGAGAAAAATATGAAAATCGCATTTATCGGTGCTGGGGTCATGGGCGAAGCAATAATCTCAGCCATTATCAGTAAAAAGATAGCTTCCCCAGATTCTATTTGGGCCTGTGACATCGACAAAGCTCGCCTGGATTTACTGGATAGAAAATACTCAATTAATTGCACTGCCGATATTCAAAGTGCGATACATGATTGCGAGATCATCGTTCTCTCGATCAAGCCTCAAACACTGTCTGATGTAACTGGCCAACTAAAGGGCAAGTTAAAGAATGAGCAACTCGTGCTCTCCATTATCGCCGGTACGAGAATCGGCACTATCACAAGCACCATGGGGCATAACTCAGTCGTCCGAGTAATGCCGAATACCCCGGCGCAGATCGGGGAGGGAATGAGTGTGTGGACTGCAACCGATGGTGTCAATCAAGAGCAGCGCAACATGGCCCAAACCATACTGCAAGCAATGGGCAAGGAGATATACCTCTCAGATGAGAAATATATCGACATGGCGACGGCAATAAGCGGTAGTGGTCCTGCCTACATATTCCTGGTAATAGAGGCATTCATTGATGCTGCAGTACACATAGGACTGCCTCGAGACCTGGCTGGAGAGCTTGCCCTGCAAACTATGCTCGGCTCCGCTCGCATGGTCCTGGAGACCAGCAAACATCCCGCAGAGTTGAGGAATTCGGTAACGTCTCCCGGAGGAACTACCGCTGAAGGTCTTCTTTACCTGGAGGACGGCGGTCTACGAGCTATTATAACGCAAGCGGTTATCGCCACCTATAACAAAGCACAGCTACTGGGAAGTGAGAACAACAGATGAGTTTACTAGCAGAGATTATTTACATCTTTTTACAGATGCTCGCCTTTGCCATATTCTTGAGGGTCATCTTATCCTGGTTTGTGATGGGTTCCAGAAGCGCCTTCCTCATCAACACCTATCAGGTGCTTCATCAGCTAACCGAACCCATTCTATCGCCACTGCGCAGAATTATTCCCAACATAGGCATGTTCGATATAACGCCGATAGTAGCATTCATCCTGCTGCAGGTAATCGGCGATTTGATCATCCGATTTCTCGGGTAACGATCACGCCTCCCAGACAACCTCGCCACCGATGATGGTCTTCTCCACTTTTATTTCCTTTATCTCATCAGGTGATGCACTGGTAGGATCTGCACTCAAAACTACCATGTCAGCGAGCTTTCCGACCTCTACACTCCCCTTGAAATGTTCCTCGAAAGCGGCATAGGCTCCACCCATCGTATACATCGTGAGCGCTTCTATCGGTGTTACAACCTCCTCAGGAGAGAGTATCTGCCCGCTCTCAGCCCGGCGCGTTACCGCTGCATATATGCCAACGAGAGGATTGCATGGCACCACCGGACAATCAGAGCTTGCCGCTGGTCTAAGTCCGTTCTCCAGAAATGACTTTGTTCGGTAGAGCCACGGCAACTGGGTATCAGGGACATCCTTTAGGTAGCGTTCTCCGCTGTAATAAATAAACGCTGGTTGAGTAACAACGACAGCACCGATATCTCGCAATCGTCGCAGCAACCGCGGAGGACATTCAGAACAGTGCTCCACACGATGGCGGTGATCAACCTTTGGGGATATTTTCAGGCAATATTCAAGAGCAATAATCGCCGCTTCAACCGTGTCCTCCTCAATAGCATGTATAGCTATCTGATACCCTGACTGATGAGCCCGAAGGACTCCTTCATTAAGCTCATCTTGTGGCGGATTGAGCCATCCCTTCGTCTCATCCAGTGTTATCTTCACTGAACCTACACTGATTCCATGCTCGCTGTAACCAGGATACAATCCTCTTTCCTTAAAACCATCGAGGGAATGCAATCCTAACATCATGCGAATCCGGGGAACCAGAGTCCCTGCCTTCTCCTTAAGTTTGCTAAAGGTCTGCCATTGTTCGATCCCGTTTCTCACCGTGGCATCCTGAACCGATGTAATACC
>JAXHUK010000058.1:0-2943 GCA_034189725.1 Chloroflexota bacterium
GGTACCTGCCGGGCCGGCGATGGATGAGCGAGATGCCTATGGCGATCCTCACTTAAAGGAGAGGAGCTTCTTCGAGGAGATTACCGCTGTCGAATGTGGCACCCACCTCCACCCCGGATTAGCAGCAAAGATGTCCCAGACACCAGGCAACATCCGTAAGCCGACTGTGCGCCTCGGTGAAGACAATGAGTATGTTTACAAGAAGCTTCTCGGAGTCTCTGATGCAGAATACGATGAGTTGGTGAAGGAGGAGCATATCGGTATGGACTTCATCGGGGTATAGATGAAATCCAACGCGTGGAATCAGGCAATCACAAAAATAAAAGGGGGGCCTGCTTCGGCAAGCCCCCCTTTTATTGAACCAAAGGTTTCTGCATTTACGCTGTTACCTTCAGAATGTTACAGGGATACGATTTACAATCATCGTGTTACCCTTTTTGCAGGCAGATAAGCCGTCCCCCATTTTCGCCATGATAACATAGACGATGTTTGACTTTTTTATTTTACTATGCTATAAAGGGCAACACTCCCCAATTCCCCTTACTAAAGTTCCCGTACCATCATAGTATCTTCTGGCCTACTATTATCCCTGGAGGTGCAAAATGCGTGGGTGAGCTATATAGGTGCACGATTGATCAGGCAAATTCAAAAATGGAGGTGTCAAATGGTAGAGCAGGCATTATCCGATGTCAGGGTTCTGGACCTTGGCTGGCATATTGCCGGATCCTACTGCTCCAAATATTTTGCCGATTTCGGCGCTGATGTAATCAAAATCGAGAGACCAGGGGTGGGAGACCCTGCGAGAAGAACGGGGCCCTTCTTCGAGGACGATCCCCATCCTGAAAAGAGCCTGCTTTTCCTTCATCTGAATACTAATAAGAGGGGTATTACACTGGACTTGAAGAGCCCGACCGGGAAGAATATCTTCAAGGAGTTGGTGAAAAATACCGACGTTGTCGTGGAGAACTTCAGCCCCCGGGTCATGCCCAGCCTGGGGCTGAGCTACGAGGACCTGGAGAAGATCAATCCCAAATTAATAATGGTTTCTATCTCTGATTTCGGTCAGACCGGCCCCTATCGTGACTATAAAGCGTCGGAGCTTATCCAGAACGGGATGGGCCATGCAATGTATTGCAATGGCCTTCCGGACAGGGAACCCACAAAGCTATCAGGCAACGTCATGCAGTATCAGGGAGGCGCTATGGCCGCCTCAATGACCATGTTTGCCTTGTGGGCTAAAATGAAACAGGACATCGGTCAGCATATAGATGTCTCCATTATGGAAGTTCTCCTCACCGCTATTGACAGGAGAGCCGGCCAACTCCTGGGTTACCAATACAGTGGTATCGTTACGGGCAGGGAGTCAATGGGAAGTATAGGCATCCTGCCCAACGAGATAGCTCCCTGCGCAGATGGCTTTGTCGCCTTTCTGCTCATGCCCCAACATTGGCCAGGATTTGTCAGAATGTTAGAGATGCCTGAGCTAACAGAACAGTATCCTAACATATTCGATATGGAGCGCAAGGGAGAACTGGAAGCTATCTGGAGACCCTGGCTTATAGAGCGGGGAAAGGTCGAAATCATGGAGAAAGGGCAGGTCCAATCCCTCACTCTCTCCACCGTTAACACCCCGGAAGATGTGGTTAAGTGCCCTCAATTTGTAGAGAGGGGTTTCTGGGTGGACATCGACCATCCCGTGACGGGGAAAGTTACCTACTGCGGAGCACCGTTCAACATGTCCGAGGGTGGGTGGAAAATCAGGAGGCCAGCTCCCCTTTTAGGACAGCACAATGAGGAAGTTTATAAGGAGAAATTGGGGTATAGCAATGAGGACCTGGTGAAGCTAAGAGAACGAGGAATTATCTAGAAAGGAGCCGTAACCATGGCGAAATTACCCCTAGAGGGAGTAAGAATCGTCACCATTCATGTTGTATGGGCGTTGCCCTACGCCGCTCAGATACTCGCGGATTATGGGGCAGAAGTTATCTGGGTGGAATCGCTCCAGCACTACCCTCCAACGACCAGGGGGATCATGCCCAGGTTGCCCAAAGAGCTGGCAGTTACCATGGGAGGAATCGGACGCAGCTTCCCTGACCTTGACCCCGGTGAGAGACCATGGAACCGAATGGCTGCTTTCAATGTTCATATGCGCAATAAATATAGCTGTACCATGGACCTCACCAGGCCGAAGGGGCTGGAGATGTTCAAGCGACTGATTTCTACCGCCGATGTGTTTGTGGAAAACAACGCTGTGGGGAGAATGCCCAAGCTGGGTATTACCTACGAATCTCTGAAAGAGGTGAAGGAAGATATAATCATGCTCTCTGCCCCAGGCTATGGTAACACAGGCCCCTACAGTAACTATGTCGGTTTTGGTTTCAATATTGAATGTGTCAGCGGTTTTAGCTGGCTCAGAGGCTACCCTGAAGATGCTCCAGCTACCAATGGCACTACCCTCTGGATGGATGCTACCAGCGGATCAACTATACCATTCGCCGTCATGTGCGCCCTGCAATACCGCGAGAAAACAGGGAGGGGACAGTTTATAGAATTCCCCCAGTCGGAGAACCTTATTCAGCGGTATGGAGAGGCCATTATGGACTATACGGCTAACGGGAGGGTTCAGGGAACCAAAGGCAACCGCCATACTTCAGCAGCCCCTAATAATGTCTATCCCTGCAAACCGGAGTCGCGGAAGATAAGGTCCGACTATTTCGCCCCCGATGACTTTGCCGATGACCAGTGGGTAAGCATCACCGTGTTCAACGACGAGCAATGGCAGGGCTTGTGCCAGGCGATGGGAAATCCAGAGTGGACCAGGGATGAGAAGTTTGCTGATACAGTAAGCCGCTATAACAATCAGGTTGAGATCGATAAGCACATTGCCGAGTGGACCAGCTCGCAGGATAAATACGACGTATTCCACCGGCTACAGAAAGCAGG
>JAXHUK010000058.1:3043-12334 GCA_034189725.1 Chloroflexota bacterium
ATGAGAAGTTTGCTGATACAGTAAGCCGCTATAACAATCAGGTTGAGATCGATAAGCACATTGCCGAGTGGACCAGCTCGCAGGATAAATACGACGTATTCCACCGGCTACAGAAAGCAGGGGTTCCTGCCGGGCCTGTCCTGGATGAAAAGGACGCCTACAACGACCCGCACTTGAAGGAAAGAGGCTTCTTTGAGGAGATAACCGCTGTCGAATGTGGTACTCACCTCCATCCCGGACTCGCAGCAAAGATGTCCAAGACGCCGGGGAACATCCGCAAGCCGACGGCGCGTTTTGGAGAAGATAACGAATATGTCTACAAGAAGATTCTCGGCGTCTCCGACGAGGAGTATGAGGAACTGGTGAAGGAGGAGCACATCGGCATGGACTTCATCGGGGTATAAACGAAAGCCCAACTGCTTCTAAACAACTGAATCACACATCAAATACGAGAATATGGGTGAGCCTGCGTGCCAGGCTCACCCATATATGTATCGTAGTTCTGTACTTTTCGAGCTGCGGCTTTTTACTTTCCTTTGAAATGAGCCTCCCGCTTTTCGAGGAATGAGTTCACACCCTCCTGGAAGTCCTCGGTCTTCATACAGATGGATTGCTGATACATCTCGTACTCTAACTGAACATCCAGGTCTGTCTCCAGACCCCTGTAGAGCGCACGTTTGGCCAGTTGAATAGTGATCGGTGGGCCATTTGCGATCTTGGTCGCCAGCTCCATAGCTGAGGTCATCATCTCATCTGCAGGCACTACCCTGTTCACGATGCCCAATCGCGCTGCTTCCTGGGCATCGACAAAGTCACCGGTGAATACCATCTCGCACGCTTTCGCAATCCCCACCAAACGGGGGAGAAAATAGGTCGAGCCGGTATCCGGAATCAGGCCTCTCTTAACAAATATCTGGGAAAATCGCGACGCATCCGAAGCAATCCTCATATCACATGACATGGCAATAGAAAACCCCATGCCCGAGGCGAGGCCGTTTACCGCAGCAATCGATGGCTTCACCATATCACGAAACTTCAGCATTACCAGATCAATGCTATTCTCACCAGGAAGCACAATCAAGTCATCTGCCACACCCATCATCATGGAAACATCGAATCCTGAGCAAAAAGCACGACCAGCGCCTGTTACCAACAACACCCTGATATCTTTGTCCGCGCTCACATCATCAAGCGCACTTGTCAGTTCCTCCACCATTTGCAAGGTGACGGAATTTAACTTGTCTGGTCGGTTCAATGTTATTGTGGCAATGTTATTCTCTTTAGTAAGCATAATGGTCTCATAAGACATGTTACTACCCTCTCATAATTTAGACAGGCCGAGGTCTTCTAAGAACCTGAACAACTACTACACCGATCGGATTAAGGCATATTTCCACCCCCCCTCGGTACAGACTGTTTTTCCTAAAGGCTCCAGAAACAACTACCCTGCTAGACCATTACCTCTCCATCTCCCAGTATCACACCGTAGTACAGTATCCCAAAACGCAGTCAACTACGATAACTGTTAACATACTATTCCAAAGTGAATATGTCAATTCCTGCTATCACAAACGCTATGTTCATGGAATTTCTACAAGCACAAGAATCATCGAGTACATACATCAGACACACAGGTTGACATGCCGATACCGTCGATGTAAACTGAAGCAGTTACCATTTATAAATAGATTATTTGTTGCCATGCTTTTGGATTCAAGGCTGCGTAGACACAAGCGTTGTTTACTGCCTCACCAACATTCACCAGCCGACTCTACAGAACCAGCGGTCAGGATTCGGTAAATGTGGAATCCTGAGAGTATAACAGTCTGAAATGCAAACGCTGCTCGCTATCCTATCTTTGATAATGAAGTATCGAATGTCCTCATGTTGGAAAATAGTATGTGTTCAATAGAAAAAATAGATCCCGTAATAGCTGCTGCCATCGAGCAGGAGAACCAACGCCAGCGTTTCAACATAAACCTTATCGCCTCAGAAAACTATACTTCCAGAGCCATTCTTGAAGCCCAGGGTTCCTTACTTACCAATAAGTACGCCGAAGGGTATCCAGGTAATCGCTATTATGGTGGATGTGAGAACATCGACCTGGTAGAAATACCTGCGATCGAGCGGGCAAAAGAGCTGTTCACGGCTGAACACGCCAACGTTCAACCACACAGTGGGGCTCAGGCTAACATGGCAGCTTATTTCACCCTTCTGGAACCCGGGGACACTGTCCTGGCGATGAACCTGGCTCATGGGGGACATCTCACTCACGGCGGTGGATTCAATTTCTCCGGTAAGTATTACCGGTTCATCATGTACGGCGTATCCAGCGCAACGGAGAATATCGACTATGATCAGGTGCGAGAGCTCGCATTGGATTACAAGCCCAAACTCATAATAACTGGCGCCAGTTCCTACCCTCGGATAATCGACTTCGCTCAGTTTCGCCAAATAGCCGACAGCATAGGAGCAAAGCTTATGGTGGATATGGCACATCTGGCAGGGCTGGTCGCCGCTGGCGTACACCCTTCACCGGTACCCTATGCCGATGTAGTCACCTCAACTACCCATAAGACGCTGCGCGGTCCCAGAGGAGGATTCATCCTCTGTCAGTCGCAGTGGGCTTCGAAGATAGATAACAGTGTCTTCCCGGGAATACAGGGAGGACCGCTCATGCATGTCATTGCAGCTAAGGCAGTCGCCTTCCGCGAGGCAATGCAACCTGAATTCGCTGCTTACCAGCAAGCCGTGCTCCACAATGCTAAAGTCCTGGCCAGCGAGCTAACTGAACTGGGACTACGATTGGTCACAGGAGGAACAGATACCCACATGATACTGGTCGACCTGTCTGAGACCGGGATAACGGGCAATGTAGCAGAGAAGGCGCTCGATGCCTCCGGAATAATTGTGAACAAGAACGCTATTCCCTTCGACACACACTCGCCACGGATCAGCGGCGGTATCAGGTTGGGCACCCCCGCTGTCACATCCAGAGGATTCGGAGAAGAAGAAATGAAACAGGTTGCCCGGCTCATCGTCAGCGTGCTGACGAATTTGGGCAATGAGAAGATATATAATGACATCCGTCAGCAAACTCATGAACTGTGTAAAAATTTTCCGGTGCCGGGGCTTAACGACTAATTACTTGCTGTCTACAAGTCTCTTATGATATAATAGGCCGATCTTGGGTGAAATGTGCCCATTTACAGAATAAGGAGTGAATATTTGCGCGATTACGAACTTGTACTAATCATCAGCCCAGAAGTTACAGAGGAGGATATACCTGCAGCTATAGACAGGGTAACTAGCTTCATCACGGCACGAGGTGGAGAAATTGCCGCTGTCGATCGCTGGGGTAAACGAAGGCTGGCATATCCCATCAAGCGCTTCAGGGAGGGGAACTATGTAATTAGCCAGGTCAAGCTTGAACCAGGGATTACTACAGAACTCGAGGCTAATCTTCAAATCTCAGAGAATATACTGCGCCACCTGTTAGTTAGAGTAGATAACTAGGAACTCCGGGAAAGGAGCAGGAAATGGTTGGGCTTAACAAGATAATGATTATCGGTAACGTAGGAACCGATCCTGAGATGCGCTTCACCCCTAGTGGTAGTCCGGTAACTTCATTTCGCATGGCAACCAGCCGAAGCTATAGTGCCGCTGATGGAGAGCGTAAGCAAGAGACCGAATGGTTTGATATTGTCACCTGGAACAGACTCGCAGAGAACTGCAACCAGTTCCTCACTAAAGGGCAGCGAGCATATGTCGAGGGCAGGTTGCGAACGCGTTCCTGGGAGGGACAGGATGGCCAAAAACATACAAGAGTTGAAATAACTGCCAGCACCGTGCTCTTCCTCGATAAACGCCCCCTGGGCAATCTCCCCGAGACAGGATTCGAACCGGGGATCGAGGACGAAATTGATGTGGGAGAGATTCCCTTCTAGAATAAATACCATTAACTACTATTTGACCAAATGCTAGACAGTGAGCCTAAACTATGCCGAGAATTAGTAAACCAGTAACAAGGCAAAAAGAGCGTGGCAGAGGAAAATATATGCCAAGGAAGAAAGTCTGCTCTTTCTGCGTCAATAAAACAAAAACAATCGATTATAAGGATGTAGCTACACTGCGTCGCTATATTTCGGATAGGGGAAGAATAGAACCCCCGCGTAGGACTGGCGTTTGCCCGAAGCATCAGCGCATTCTAAGTATCGCTCTGAAGCGCGCACGGCATATTGCTCTGCTACCCTACACATCGGCGCATATTCGACAGAGCACTACACCCATTCCCAAAGAGCAACCAGAATAAACCTGCAGCTCGATAGTCTATCGTTTATTCTTCTCTCTAGGATCATACATTGAGCAGGAAACTTAAACCTGAGCCTATGCCTGTGGTTGCCAAGAAGCAACCCCCAAAATGGCAACGCGACAGAAATATCACGCGCATTGTACGGATAGCTTTTATCGCAGTCATCGCCCTGATACTCATATTAGTTGGCTTCTGGGGCTATAGCAGCTATGTATCCGCCTGGCATCAGCCTGTCGCCAAGATAAATGACACGGTAATCAATATGGAGTATTTCGTGAAGATGGTACGCTTCCACTCCATGGCTTCAGGGCTTGACGTTAATGATTATTCAACACAATTCCAGGTGTTGCGTGACATTGAAGATGACGAACTCATAGTTCAACAGGCATCGGTGTTTGGTCTATATGTAACCCCGGAGGAGATCACACAAACGATCAAGGAATCAATCGAAAATTCGTTTGCGCCTCCATCTGCAGACGGAGGCAATGCCACACAGGGCGACGGAAACGAAACACAGCCGAGCATAGATGTGGATGCAGTATATGCGCAGTGGTTGGAGCAAGTGCAACTCTCCGACGACGAATACCGCCAATTAATAGAAACTGACTTGCTCCGGGATAAAATAAAGGAACGCTTTCTGCAAGAGGTGCCTGAAACAGCCAAGCACGTTCTCCTGAGAATTATCATACTAGAAGATGAAATAGAGGCATATGATGCACTTTCCCGGCTGGAAACCTACCATGATGGAAACTTCACAGCCCTGGCTGAGGGGATAGATGAGACGCCGCTAGTCCTGGGCTGGCTTCCTGAAGGTATAACCCCGGCCTACGATGACTTCGCCTTCAATTCAGAGGTGGGCAATGTGAGCGCTCCTATAGCTGGCTATGGGGGCTATACCATCGCCGAGGTCTCAGAAATAGACGAGGCAAGGACTATACAACAACACCACAGGGAACCCCTTGGTACCGCTGCATACTTCGGCTGGTTTGAAGAAGTACAGGAAACCAGCATAATCGAAGAATATCTCGACCTGGATAAGTTAAACTGGGTTATCAGTCGTATATAGTAGCAAGGGTGGGGATGAGCGATGGGCGAGAGAAAAAGTATTAATATCGGCCTAATCGGTCTGGGAGTGATTGGCAGCGGTGTAGCCAGAATCCTCAGTGAAAAATCTGAATTCATTACCAGGCAGGTTGGCATCCCCTTAGTATTGAACAGGGTGGCTGACCTGATAGAGTCCCGAAAAGAATCTCTACCTGATCCAGGCATCTTCACCACAGATGCCCGTTCTATCCTCGAAGACCCCGATATCGACATTGTCATCGAACTTATCGGCGGAGAAATCCCGGCAAAGGATTTCATCAATGAAGCACTCATGCGTGGTAAACACGTCGTCACCGCTAACAAGGAGGTTTTAGCCAAACATGGCCCGGAGTTCCTCGCCCTGGCTAATGAGCACAAAGTGGGGCTGTTCTACGAGGCCAGCGTCGGTGGTGGTATACCACTCATCGGCCCCCTCAAGCGAAACCTCCAGGTAAATAACATTTCGGCAATTCACACCATTATAAACGGCACTACGAATTATATATTAACCAGGATGGAGAAAGAGGGCCTGGAGTTCGCCGATGCCCTTAAAGAAGCACAAGCGCTGGGATATGCTGAAGCTAATCCTACAAGCGATATCGAAGGATTCGATGCCGCCTACAAAATAGCTATTCTTGCCACCATCGCCTATCATACCGATGTTCGTTGGGATGATGTCTACCATGAGGGCATATCCCGGATAGCACCCCATGACTTCCGGTACGCCAAAGAGCTGGGATATGCTATAAAGCTTCTTGCCATCGCGAAGAAAGAGGGTGAGTCCGTTCAGGCGAGGGTTCATCCGGTTTTCATTCCCGATGACATGCTCCTTGCCAAGGTCGATGGTGTATTCAACGCAGTTCAAATAGAGGGCGATCTGTCAGGAAGAGTGTTATTCTATGGCAGAGGCGCAGGTTCGGAACCAACGGCAAATGTCATTGTCTCCGATGCGATTCATCTGGCGCAGAACATCCACCTGGGCCTCACCGAAAAACCTGATTTGTTGCTGGATTCCCCCAAGGTAATTAAACCGATAGAGGCAATCGAAACCAGATACTATATTCGAATGACCATCGCCGACAAGCCCGGTGTGCTGGCTCAAATCACGAAGATATTGGGCGAGCACTCGATCAGCATCTCATCCGCGATACAAAAAGAGACAGACAATACCTCGCAGAGTGCCGAGATCGTAATCATGACACACACCGCTCAGGAACAAGCAATGCAACAGGCGCTTGAGGAAATCGAGCACCTCGACGTAGTTCGGGAGATATCGAACTTTATCCGTGTCGAGGACTGAAAGGAGGATTCAGAATGGGGTACATTTCTCCTCTGATGGCTGTAAGGGGTGTACAGAATACCATCGATTTCTATAAGGATACGCTTGGATTCGAAGCGGGGCTGATTGTACCCACCGAAGAAGGTATAGAGTATGCCGACGTTTCAAAGGACGGGATGGTTCTTATGTTTGTCCCTGTAGAGAACGTCGGTCTCAGCGGTAAAGAAAAGCTCGGCACCGGTGTCAACCTGTATTTAGAGATAGATGGTGACCTTGACGAGTATTACACCCAGTTGAAGGACAAAGGCGTCACCGTAGTTGAAGACATCAAGGACGAGCCCTTTGGCATAAGGGACTTCACCATCGCAGACAACAATGGGTATCATATTACGTTCGTCAAGCCCATCCAGGGCAATGGATGAATTAAAATCCAGTATCTGGTTCAAGAAGCGCCAGCTTCAACTGGGGTATCATGACCGGTAGTTATGAAGGATAGTCTCTTTGCACTGATCAGAAAGCAACCTGGACTTAAGTATTATAAATGAAACAAGGCGTTTTAATAAGATATCATGACCTCCTCCCGGTAACGTCGCAAACTCCGATGCTCACACTCGGTGAAGGTGAAACCCCCCTGCTCCGCTCGCGGCAGATCGAGCAGGATATCGGCTGCAGCGAACTCTACTTCAAGCTCGAGGGGTGCAACCCTACAGGCTCGTTCAAAGACCGGGGCATGGTGGTTGCGGTTGCCAAAGCGGTGGAGGAGGGCAGCAAGGTTATTATGTGCGCCTCCACAGGCAACACCAGCGCTTCTGCAGCAGCCTTTGGCGCCAGATTCGGGCTTCGTACAGTCGTCATTGTACCCAGCGGGAATATCGCCCTGGGCAAACTGGCCCAGGCTCTGGTATATGATGCAAAAATCATCGCTATCGACGGTAACTTCGATAAAGCGCTGGAATTGGTGCGCACCCTGACTCAGAAGCACCCCATCACACTGGTCAACTCGTTAAACCCGTACCGCATCGAGGGCCAAAAGACCGCCGCCTTCGAAATCGTCGACACCCTGGGTGAGGCCCCGGATTACCTGTGTATACCAGTGGGGAATGCCGGTAACATCACCGCCTACTGGAAGGGTTTCGTGGAGTACCACCAGGCGGGAAAAGCCACTATCAGGCCAAAAATGATGGGCTTCGAAGCTGAGGGGTCAGCGGCCATTGTACGGGGAGAGGTCATTCCCAATCCAAGCACTATAGCCACGGCAATACGTATCGGCAATCCTGCCAGCTGGCAGGGAGCGGTAAACGCCAGAGACGAGTCCGGCGGGATCATCGATTGTGTCAGTGACGAGGAGATACTGGATGCCTACAAGCTGCTCGCTTCCAAAGAGGGCGTCTTCGGGGAACCAGCATCAGCCGCCTCCGTAGCCGGTCTGATCAAGTTAAGGAAGAATGGCTACGATTTCTCCGGGAAACGGATCGTCTGTATCATTACCGGCACCGGACTTAAAGATCCCGACACTGCTATCCAGAGTGCCAGGCCTCCCGTAGAAGTACCACCCATCCTGGAGGATGTCGAGAAAATCATACTCACAGATAGCGAGTAGTGACAGTGGTAGAGCATCCCCCTCACTCCGTCTCTATCGCTTACAAGGAGAAAAACTGTGATAGACAAGGCGAGAATAGAGCAAGCAGTAATTTCTATCATCGAATCGATCGATGAAGACCCCTATCGGGAGGGTTTGGTCGATACCCCGAGACGAATCGCCGAGATGTACGACGAGGTTTTTGCCGGCATCTATCGCGACCCGAAAGAGGAGCTACAGGTAGGATTTGAAGAAGGTCATCATGAGATGGTGATATTCAAAGACATCCCGTTCTACTCGATGTGCGAGCACCATTTCTTACCGTTTTATGGATTTGCCCACGTCGGCTATATCCCCAACGGCCGTGTTGTTGGGGCCAGTAAAATCGGAAGGGTTGTCGAGATACTGGCCAAACGTCCCCAGCTTCAGGAGCGTCTCACCACCCAGATCGCTGATAACATACTCGAAGCCCTGCAACCACAAGGCGTGGCTGTGGTTATTCAAGCGGAGCATCTGTGCATGACGATGCGAGGGGTCAAGCAACCAGGCAGCAATATCATCACCTCCGCAACCAGAGGTCTATTCCGCAGAAGCCCTCTCACCCGCTCGGAATTCCTCTCGCTGGTGCAGAGCAAATAGGTTAATTATAAATCAGGAGAAAGAGAAAAAGCATTCCAGTAAATATTGCCACTTGCTCTACTGTTCGTCTTGCCTGCCAGGTAAGAATGCACTAGAATCTATCTATACGAGGAGAGAGAAAATTCCATGGCTGCTTTTCCTCAGTTACGCCTGCGGCGCCTGCGGCGTACAGCGCCTTTACGGAACATGGTTCGTGAGACAACCCTTGAGGTGAACGACCTCATCTACCCCCTGTTTGCCGTTCCCGGCCAGGGTGTAAGGGAAGAGATCGAGTCCATGCCCGGCAGTTTCCACCTCTCGGTCGACCTGCTACGCCAGGAAGCTGAAGAGGTATTCAAGCTGGGGATACCGGCGATCATACTATTCGGACTACCGGAAACCAAGGATGACCTGGGTTCT
>JAXHUK010000059.1:0-9775 GCA_034189725.1 Chloroflexota bacterium
GGCCGGTGTGCCCTACCCGATCGATCGTGCATTTCTGGCACAGCAACTGGGCTTCAGCAAGGTGAGTGCCAACAGCATGGATGCCGTCTCCGACCGCGACTTTATTGTTGAATACCAGGCAATAGCCAGTATGACCATGATGCATCTGTCGCGTTTCGCCGAAGAGATCATCCTCTGGTCAACAGCGGAGTTCAGCTTCATTGAGCTTGACGATGCCTTCGCCACCGGCTCCAGCATCATGCCCCAGAAGAAGAATCCCGATGTAGCGGAGTTGGCGCGAGGCAAGACGGGCAGAGTTTACGGGCATCTCATGGCTATCCTGACCACGATGAAAGCGCTGCCCCTGTCATATAACCGTGACATGCAGGAGGACAAAGAGGGCTTTTTCGATTCTGTGGATACCGTACTCTCCACGCTCGAGGTCTTCTCAGGTATGGTAGCCAGCTTGCGCATACAGGGCGACCGCACGCGCCATGCCGCAGAAGAAAATTACACTCTGGCTACCGATATCGCCGACTACCTTGTGAAAAAGGGGATACCGTTTCGCCAGGCCCACGCCATACTCGGTGAGCTGGTACGCTACGCCATTGAAAACGGCAAACCTCTCTCTGCTCTCGACCTGAGCGAGTATAAAAAGTTCTGCAACAGCTTCGAGGAAGACGTGAAGTCGATTACAGTGGAGTCCTCCCTGGCAGCACGTAATGCCCCCGGAGGAACTGCCCCCGAACAGGTAGGAAAAATGCTGCTAGCGGCTAAAAAGGCGCTTCATGAATAATGCAGTCAAGCTCGCTCCATCTATACTGTCCGCCGATTTCGGTTGCCTTGGGGAGCAGGTCGCCGAGGTAACCCGGGCAGGGGCAGACTATATCCACGTCGATGTTATGGACGGCCATTTCGTACCCAACATCACCATCGGCCCCCTGGTAGTGGCTGGCATACGTCCGTATACTTCCCTTCCCCTGGATGTACACCTGATGATCGAATCTCCCGAGAACTACATACCACAGTTCGTTCAAGCTGGCGCTGACATCATCACCGTCCATACCGAGGCATGCGTGCACCTTCACAGGGTAGTGGAATCGATAAAAGATCTGGGCGTAAAGGCAGGCGTGGCACTCAATCCAGCGACCCCTCTCAGCGCAATCGATGAAATCCTGCCTGTCATCGACCTGGTGCTTGTGATGTCTGTTAATCCCGGATTTGGAGGACAACAGTTTATCGAAAGCGCAATCGATAAGATCGCTCGCCTCAGGAGCAAGCTTGGCGATCTGGGATTAGCTGCCGAGATCGAGGTGGATGGGGGAATAAATGCGGAGATTGCACCTCGTGTGATTCAAGCAGGGGCAGAGGTAGTAGTAGCCGGTGCCGCAGTGTTCAATACAAGAGAAAATGTTTACCAGACTATAGCAAAGATCAAGGATAGTATTCGCGGGCTCAAAACAGGGTAATAGTAAGCGCTATCTGGTAACTTTTTGCTGAGTACGTAAACACCTGGTACAGACTGTCATCCGCTTGCTCTCGCCATTTATGACAACGGTGGCTGTCTTAATATTAGGCAACCAACTCCGCTTGGTATGACGTTTGGAGTGGGATACGTTGTTCCCAAACTGCGGCCCCTTCCCACACAACTCACACTTCAACGTTCTCTCCTTTGACTAAAGACTCTATTTCTTGTAGAATTCGCTTCAAGAATAACACAACTAAGCCCTTCTGGCAAGTGACCGAGTGACCTCGATCCCTGAGCCAGCCCCGTTCTCGAAGCTTTATACTAGGTGGAATGCATCGGGCCGGTGTATAAAGTGGCTGACAAATCAGTAGAAGCTGGCATGAAGAAAACAACATCCTGTGATGGACAAGAGCTGAGGGGGATGTTTAGCGCCGCCACCAACTGGCTTGAACGTAGCGCCGAGTCCATCAATATGCTCAATGTGTTCCCTGTCCCTGATGGAGATACAGGCACGAATATGCTTCTGACCATGCGTGCGGCAATGGAGGAAGCAGGTCGCTGCTCCGACGGGAGCGCAGCAGAAATAGCACAAGCAATGGCCAAGGGTTCCCTCATGGGAGCCAGGGGAAACAGCGGCGTAATCCTGTCCCAGATCTTTAGTGGTCTAGCCCGGGGATTGAATGGGAAGCACTCGTTCGATGGCAATGACTTCGCCGGAGCTCTTGTCGAATCAACCACCCTTGCCTACAATGGTATCAGTAATCCGGTAGAAGGGACCATTCTCACTGTGATCCGCGAGGCCACTGATGCTGCTCACGCATGTTGCACCTCGGTAAATAGCGACCTGCTGACGATTATGGAAGCCGTTGTCGCCGAGGCCAGAGCCTCAGTGTATAGAACGCCAATGTTGCTCCCCGTGCTGCGCCAGGCAGGTGTAGTAGACGCCGGGGGACAGGGGCTGTATGTGGTGTTCGAGGGGGCCCTTCGCTATTTGCGCGATGAGATAGAAGACATTGATATCACACCCGTAGAAGCGATAACCGCTATCAGCCAGGGCTTGGAGGAAGACGGCATATATGGTTACTGCACCGAGTTTTTACTTCAGGGAAAAGGACTCGACCTGAAAGCAATGAGAGAAACGCTCGCCAACATCGGCGAGTCGTTAATCGTGGTTGGTGATGAGTCCACAGTAAGAGTTCACCTGCACACCTTTGACCCGGGGGCAGCCCTGAGCTACGCCACTTCACTTGGCACTCTAAAGCAGGTAAAAGTGGAGAATATGGATGAACAGCACCGTGACTTCATAGCAGCTCAGGCACAGATAACGACGGCTGAGATCGCAACGATAGCCGTCGTCGCCGGCGAGGGGCTTGCGGAGGCATTCTACAGCATCGGTGCCAGCATAGTAGTCCCCTGTGGTGAGACCATGAATCCCAGCGTCCAGGAACTCCTCCATGCAGTAGAGTCGGCACCCTCAGACAAGGTCATCATACTCCCCAATAATCCTAACGTCGTGCTGGCAGCTCACCAGACATCGGCACTGACCCACAAGACGGTAGAGGTAGTCCCCACGAAAACCATCCCTCAGGGTATAGCCGCCCTTCTTGTCCTCAATCAGGAAACTGATTTGGCAACAAACACCGTTGTCATGAAGGAAGTGCTTTCAACGGTGTTCAGCGGCGAGATTACCAGAGCTGTACGATCGATGGAGCTTGACGGCATATCCGTCAGGGAAGGGCAGGCTATCGCTTTTCTCGATGGTGAACTGGTAGCCGCTTCCGACAGCATGGCAGAGGTTATCTTTATGCTTCTATCCAGAGTGGACGTCGAGCACAATGGATTGGTCACTATTTATTACGGAGCGGATACTAGCACTGCCGAGGCTGAGCAGACAGCTGAATCGATCCGCGATACATTTCCCGTCCAGGAAGTCGATATTGTTAACGGAGGGCAACCACACTATAATTTCATTATTTCGGTGGAATAACCAAGAATAGTTTATGCTTGGCGGCCACAGTCTCGTTAGCACTCTCCATGTTATTCCCTATTCATGACCCGTTGATTTCCAGATCGAAAGAGGTGGTAATGGTAGTCAGCGTAGTAACTGACAGCACAGCCGACATACCCAAAGAAACAGTGCAGGAACTCGGGATCACCGTCGTTCCGTTGAGTGTCCACTTTGGTGAAGAACTCTACCATGATGGCGTAGATATATTCGCGGACGAATTTTTTCATAAGCTACAAAACAGCCCGAGTCTCCCCACCACATCACAACCCTCAGGGGGAAGCTTTGCTCAAGTCTATGAGAATCTAGCCAATGAGACCGAAGAAATTATTTCAATTCACATTTCCAGCAAATTGAGTGGCACCTACAGCTCAGCGCTTCTGGGCAAAGAAACAATGGGAGCAAAGTGTCACATTGAAATTATCGACTCATTCCTGGCATCCATGGGGCTGGGCGTTGTTGTCATCGCGGCTGCACAGGCCGCGAGAGCCGGAGCTACCCTGGATCAAATCGTAGAGTCAGTGCGCAACGACATCTCCCGGACACATTTCTTCGGTGCAGTTGACACACTGGAATATCTGCAGAAGGGCGGCCGTATCGGCCGGGCTCAGGCGTTCCTGGGAACGCTGCTCAATATTAAACCACTTATAGGCATCGACGATGGGGAGATATACGGCTTAGAGAGAGTCCGCAGCCGTAAAAGGGTGCTGGAGCGTTTGATCGAGTTTACACAGGGTTTCAAGTCTATAGAGGCATTGTCTATCGTACATAGCACTACCCCTGATGACGCGAAGATACTGATCGAACGCCTCGCCTCATTTTATCCTGAGCAGAAAATCCATCGCGCACGATTTGGGCCGGTGATCGGGACATATCTTGGCCCGGGAGCCCTCGGTGTAGCTGTTATGGAAGGTAGCACTTGAACGTGACGATCGATCGACTACGAAGTATCCTGGAACTGGAACAGCATAAAGGCTATCGTGATCAAGCGGTAATCGGCGGACTTGACAAGTTCTTACGCAATGTGAACCTGGCAGACCCTGTACTCTCTCAACTTCTCTCGCAGAGTTACTCAACTCTGGCAGAAGAGCAACGTGTAGAGTGGATTAGAAGCGTACTGGAGCAACTCGATACGAGCAGACCTGAAGCACAACGGTCATTTCAACCTGCTGCACATAAACCAGAATCCCCTTCCCAACTTCACACCAAGAGTGATATCTATCAAAAGCTGGATGCTCCGATTACGTCCATAAAGGGCGTTAAAACGAGCATGGCTACCAAGTTCGGCAAGCTTGGAGTCGAGACTGTACGACAGCTCCTCTACCTGTTCCCCAGGCGGCATATCGATTACAGCCAGAGAATGCGTATCTCCGAGCTTGAGCAGGGAAAGGAGCAGACCATTGTTGCTACTGTATGGAGCGCCTCTGAGAAAAAAATCTCGAGGGGTAGGCGGACGACAGAGGCCATCGTCGGTGATGAATCAGGCAACATGAGAATCGTATGGTTCAATCAACCGTATCTTGCCAGGAGCTTGCCCGTTAACGGCCAGGTAGCAATTAGCGGTAAGGTGAGTTTGTTCCAGGGACGAAAGGTGTTCGAATCCCCTGAATGGGAGCCTCTGGAATCTGGTGATCTTATTCACACCGGGAGATTAGTTCCCGTATATCCGTTAACGTCGGGCTTATCGCAACGAGGAGTGCGAAAATTAGTACGAGGAACGATCGATAGTTGGCTGCCCCAATTGCCGGATTTCCTTCCTGAAAGCACCCTGAAAAGGGCAGAGCTACTACCGCTCTCCCAGGCCATCCGGCAGGCGCACTATCCTGATAACGAGTTTGACAAGGAGCGCGCCCGAAAGCGCCTGGTTTTCGATGAGCTCTTTCTTATCCAGCTCGGTGTACTATCTAAAAAGAGAGAATGGCAAGAGGAACAGACAGGTAACGCCTTTATAATCGATAATAACTGCCTTGCGGTATTTTTCAACTCACTGCCCTTTACTATGACCGCAGCTCAGGAACGTGTTCTTACCGAGATTGAAGGTGACCTTACCCGGTCAAAGCCGATGAGTCGCTTATTACAGGGTGAGGTTGGTAGCGGCAAAACCGTTATTGCTACCGCTGCAATGCTGCTCGCCGTGGCAAATGGCTATCAGGCTGCCATCATGGCTCCGACAGAGATCCTTGCAGAGCAGCACTTTAGCAGCATTTGCAACCTGCTTGGCAACTCAGGTACTGAACATGGCGAGCCTGCGTACAATAATGCCTCCGTACTTCCGTCCCCTGTTCGCGTTGGACTTCTCACTGGCAGCCTGCGAGAAAGTTCCAGGCAGGAAATACTTGAAGGGATTGCGTCCGGAGAGATCGACATAGTTGTTGGCACACACGCTCTAATTCAGAAGGGAGTGGAATTCTCACAGCTCGGCCTCTGTGTAGCCGATGAGCAACATCGTTTTGGGGTGATGCAGCGCTCTCTATTGCGTTCGAAAGGTGTGAGCCCCCATGTTCTGGTAATGAGTGCCACTCCTATTCCACGCACACTGGCGCTCACTCTCTACGGCGATCTCGACCTTTCGGTCATTGATGAACTCCCTGCAGGGAGAACTGAGATAAAAACAAAATGGCTCCGCCCTGAGCAGCGGCAGAGCGCGTACAACTTCGTTCGCAAACAGATTGCCACTGGACGACAAGCTTTCATTGTCTGCCCCTTGATCGAGGAGTCGGATACCATAGAGAGCAGAGCCGCGATCACCGAATATGAGCGTCTTTCCCATGACATCTTTCCCGATTTACGGGTGGGCTTGCTCCACGGACGACTTTCCAGCACCGAAAAAGATGAGGTTATGCAGCTCTTTCGTAGCGCTGAACTGGATATACTAGTATCAACGCCGGTTGTAGAGGTTGGGGTGGACATCCCCAATGCCACAGTAATGTTAATCGAGGGTGCTGACCGCTTCGGATTGGCGCAGTTACATCAATTTCGCGGTCGTGTAGGGAGGGGAGAGCATCAGAGTTACTGTCTGCTCCTTTCCGAAAGCCCATCGATAGAGGCTATGGAGCGTCTCTCGCTACTCGAACAGACGAGAGATGGATTCGCTCTTGCCGAAGAAGACCTGAGGCTTCGCGGCCCCGGTGAGTTCTTCGGCACACGACAAAGTGGACTACCCGATCTGAAGATGGCCAAACTATCCGATGTCGAGATTCTGGAGCTTGCTCGCAGTGAAGCCATGTATCTTTTCCACACCGATCCGAATCTACAGCAGCCACAAAACAGGTTGCTTGCACAGGAGGTAGGTCGGTTGTGGAATAAAGGAGGAGAGTTGAACTAATACACTATGCCTGATATAGTATAACTTTATGATATCTGAATGGTGTCAGATGATGTGGTCAGATTTAGTATCTCGTTATTTGACGGCAAATCGTAA
The DNA here is from genome assembly GCA_034189725.1 of Chloroflexota bacterium. Lineage (GTDB taxonomy): Bacteria > Chloroflexota > Dehalococcoidia > SZUA-161 > SZUA-161 > JAXHUK01. The sequence continues at coordinate 6,874 of JAXHUK010000059.1, forward strand.
AATGTCCCGAAAATGTGCGGTGACAGAAAGTTCGTTTAGGCCATCCATGCATCGGTGGTCTTGAAGGATAGTGATAATGCTCAAACAGAAACTCGCTGAACTGCTGGAACAAGCAGCGAAAGATGCCCAGGCAAACGGTCAACTACCACCAGTCGCTCTACCTGAGATCACCCTTGAACATCCACAGAATCCAGAGCATGGTGACTATGCTTCTAGCCTTCCGCTCAAGATGGGGAGAGCAGTTCGTGAGAATCCATTAACCATCGCTCAGACACTTGTGGAACTTCTACCCAAAATTCAGGAGGTAGAATGTGTGTCAGTAGCACCCCCAGGCTTTATAAACTTCTTCCTGTCGAACAGGTGGCTCGCCCGGCAGGTAGAAGAGATACAGAGCACAGCAAAGACGTACGGAAATATCGATTTCGGTAAGGGCTCTAAAGTTCAGCTTGAATTTGTCAGTGTCAATCCTACGGGGCCGATCCATGTAGGGCATGGAAGGGGCGCAGTACTCGGTAGCACCCTGGCTAATATACTCAGCGCTGCTGGTTACAAGACGGAAAAGGAGTATTACGTCAATGATGCTGGCAATCAGATGGACATTTTTTATCGTTCCCTCTATTGCCGCTACTTACAGTCCCTGGGTAAAGACTGCGAGATGCCCCCTAATGGCTACCAGGGAGTCTATCTTACCGAGCTTGCTCAGGAGATCATATCCGAAAAGGGTGATTGCTTTTTAGCAACGCCTGACAAGACGGCAATTCAGGAGTTGGGAGAGATCGGCCTGAATAAGGCACTTGAGGCTATCAAGTCCGATCTCGAGGCTCTGGGTGTCGAGTTCGACAACTGGTTTAGCGAGCGCAGTTTATATGAGAACAATCAGTTCAAACGATCGATGGCATTGTTGAAGGAAGAAGGCTTCATCGAAGAAAGGGAGGAGGCGCAGTGGTTTGTCTCCACCGCTCTTGGTGAGGACAAAGACAATGTACTGGTGCGCAGCAACGGTGTTCCCACGTACTTCGCCTCTGATGTGGCCTATCATTATAATAAATTCAGGGAGCGCGGATTCGATCGTGTAATCAACATCTGGGGGGCTGACCATCAGGGGCATGTCTCACGAATGAAGGCTGTGATTGGCGCGCTGGGTATCGATCCCGATAGACTGGGAATAATAATATCGCAGATGGTGACCTTACGGCGTGGTGAAGCCCTGCTCAAGGCATCCAAGCGCACAGGGGAGCTTATTACGCTTCGTGAGCTCGTGGATGAGGTGGGCGCAGACGCGTGTCGGTTCTTCTTCCTCTCACGGTCTGCAGATAGCCAGATGGACTTCGACCTGGAATTGGCGAAGCGTGAATCGGCTGATAATCCAGTCTACTATGTGCAATATGCCCACGCTCGTATTGCCAGCATACAGAACCTCGCTCGTGAGAAGAAAATCGACTTCTCCCAGGGGGATGTATCACTATTGACCACTGATGCGGAGCTCGACCTGATCCGCAAAATGCTGTTGCTCCCCGAAATAATCGAGCTTGCAGCTCAAAACCTGGAACCGCATCACCTCCCGTATTTTGCCCAGGAGCTGGCCACTGCCTTTCACAGCTTCTATAAGCAATGTCGAGTCGTCTCTGACGACGAGAATTTGACCTCGGCCCGGCTCAAGCTTGTCAGTGCAGCTCAAACCGTTCTTGCCAACACACTGAACTTGATGGGGATGACTGCCCCGGAACATATGTGATCCCTTTAACTCCCCGAGCACACCGAGGATTTGTCATTTTCCAATCATGTTCAGTATCTTGAACGGCTCTATTAAACTCAGATACTGCGTCAATTAAGGAGGAACGATGGAGTGGAAGACCAGGATTTCCGACATCTTGGGCAGTACGTACCCCATAATACAAGGAGCCTATGGCGGTTTTGGCACCTCAGCCATTGCTGCCCCGGTCTCGGAGGCAGGCGGCTTTGGAATTATCACCGCCGGGGCGCTTCGCACCCCGGAGAAATTCAGGGAAGATATCCGACGAGCACGCTCAATGACCGACCAGCCCTTTGGAGTGAATCTCACCGTGGGAATCTGCCCCCATGTTGATGAGATGCGAGAGGTAGCCATAGAGGAACGGGTTCCCGTCATCTTTACCGCTGCCTACCGTGCCGATGACCACGGCAAAAAGATACAAGAGGCCGGGCTTAAATGGGTGCATAAGGTGGCAACGGTGCATCACGCCGTGGCTGCAGAGCGTCAGGGCGCTGATGCGGTCGTTATCGTCGGTCTCGAAGGGGCCGGATTTAAAAGCATTCATCAACTTCCCACACTCATCGCCATCACGACAGCAGTGAGGCTGATAAAGGTCCCCGTGATCGCTGCTGGAGGCATCGGGGATGCTCATGGTTTCCTCAGCGCACTGGGGATGGGGGCCGAGGGCGTCTATCTGGGTACTGCTTTCATGGCTACCAGGGAGTGTCCCATATCCGAACGTTATAAGCAGACACTGGTGGATGGTCAGCCCTGGGACCCAAACATCCGCGACCTCGCGCTGGCACCACCCAAAGCTGAAGAATACGAAAAAGTGATGAAGCAAAGAGACTCCACACCACGGGATAAGTGGCTGCAGAAATTGGAACTCGTCCTGCTCAAGGAGTCTGCCGATACCGCCATTGATTTTGAGAGCCTGTTCCAGGAATACGACCCCGAGGTAGCATTGAGGTTGGGCGGAGGCTCGCTGGCAGTAGGTGTTATCGATAACGTGCTCACGTGTAAGGAACTCATTGATGGCATGATACAGGCGGCAGAGGAAATCCTGTCCACAGAGGGGGCATTGGGTAAAATATCAATGTCCCAGGCTTAATACTAGTTCCATAAAGGCGACGTATTTCATCTCGCCTCGCACCTGAAGCAATTTTACCC
>JAXHUK010000006.1:0-6237 GCA_034189725.1 Chloroflexota bacterium
AGTTCATGGGACAGGATCATCTGTGAGCTTGGCCGTAATGGTTGCCATATGAAGTAGGGGCGCGATTACCGCACCCCTACCTATCTCCATCATTGTAGATCACTTTTACAAAGAAAATTGCCCTGGTCTCACCAGTGCACATACATACCGGTGACGATGCCAAGTGGTTCCCAGCTATAATCTCCCAGGGTATCTCTTTGTGCTGTTAATTCGGCCTTCAGTAACTCCAGTTCTTCGAACATATCCTGGAGCTGCTCATATTCCGCAGGATCGCTGATAACGGTTCTTCCTCCGAGAGCAGCTTCATAGGTATCGAGTTTCTGCTCGTACGTGTCCGCTTTCTTCTCATAGCCATCCCATTGCTGCATGTAATAGTCATACGAGGTATAATCAAAGGATGTTGCCCTGTCAAGGCTGATGATACCGTACTCATTACCCTCTGACACGTAGGCTACTTTGTCGTATTGTATAAAGGCATAGTGGTTGTCGATAACGGTGCCCGTGGCTACATTTGTCAGCCCTTCCCCTGTGCAGTCTATGTAGACCAACCCCTTATCTGTTGTGTTGAAGGCGTTCAGTGCGTGTCCCGGTCTGTCGCTGAAGTCGATGCTTACGTATGCTGCTCTGATTCCCGCTGCTTCCGCCTGGTTATGGAGCATAGCGGCGAAGTCGGCACATACAAACGAACCTTCTATGTAGGGTTGTTCATCTGTTTCATCGTTCAGCACAAACTCCTTGACATAATTCCATGAATGGTCTTTTGCCTGAGCATGGTCATAGAGCTTCACAGGATCACCGTTCGCACACACGGCGTTCAGGACATCGAAGACCTGAGCGTAATAGACTGTATCTCCGATAATTGCAACCCCGATACCTGTTGCTGTAGCATCGTCCCTCAGCATTGCCAGTCTGAGATTTCCACTCTCGAGGCAGTAATCTACCTGCTCCCGGGCAGTTTCCTCATCAAGCTTGGGATTCATGCTTTCATAGGTAACCCACCACGAGTTACACAGCAGATACTGGAGATCGCTGATCTGTTCCACGGTCTTCGAGAATTCGTTTGTCGAGTAGAGCCTGGCCATCTTATCCAGGTCAGGGTCTCTGGAGAGACCGGTCAGTCCAGCCTGCCTTCTTTCGTCATTGACCAGTGAGAATATCTGGTCCTCAATCTCAGTCTCGGTCAGCCTGGCTGAGTGAGTGATACAGGACGGCAGCAGCATCAGACTGAGCACGATGACTGCCATGAAAGCAAGTACTGATATTACTCGTCGGCTCAACTATGCTCCTTTATGCCCTACTTACCTGTTCAGCGGTCGGTAAGCTCGAGGTTCTCTTTAGGATACAGTCCCACAGTAATGATTATAATTCGTAGGCGCCATCGAGGCAAACCGTTGCTCATAATCAGCGGTGATGCTATAATGCCTCTATGTATTTGTCATGATTCTCTTATGAGGTGTTGAGTTGAAACTGGACAGAGATGGGGTGCGGCATATTGCTCTTCTCGCTCGATTGGGTGTCACCGAAGATGATTTGGAGAGATTCAGCGGGCAACTTTCCCATATATTGGAGAACTTCGAGATATTGCAGCAAGTTGAGACTATTGGTGTGCTTCCAACGTCTCATTCGATTACCCTGTATAATGTGCTGAGAGATGACGACGTTGCTCCATCCTTGAATCCTGCTGAGGTCCTGGCTAACGCTCCTCAGGAAGAGGATGGCTGTTTTCGGATTAGGGCAGTACTTGAGTAAAGTGCGGAGACAGGAAATGAACAACTCTCTCTATGAGTATCTTGATAAACATCTGTTTAGCCCCGATTCAGTTGCTGTGGTTGGTGCTTCTAACTCCCCTGGCAAGTGGGGATTCAATATCATCAACCGGGTTGTAGAGACCAGGGGTGATAGAAAAATTTATCCCATAAACAATAAGAGCCCTGAAGTAGCGGGTCTGAAGGCATACCCCAGTCTCAGGGCTGTGCCGGAGCCAGTGGAGTTTGTTGTCATCGCTGTGCCCTATGAGGGTGTCCCCGAAGTTATGAGGGATTGTGTTACCAATGGATGTAAGGCAGGACTGGTTATTACTGCAGGTTTGGGTGAGTCTGGTGAGGAAGGGGTTAGACTGGAGCGCGAGATTCTGGAAACTGCCAGGCAGGGAGGGCTACGCTTCGTGGGGCCGAATTGCATGGGGCATTTCAGCACTGCGTCGAACTTTTTTACCGCAGGCATGGTGCCCACTGCAGCAGTCAAGAAAGGTAAGCTGGGAGTGGTGGCACAAAGCGGGGGATTCGCAGCTCATATTCTTCGTTGTGCCATTGCAGGTGGTGTCGGATTGAGCAAACTTGTCTCGAGTGGCAACGAAGCTGACCTGCACCTCGAGGATTATCTGGAGTATCTGGCACAGGACCCCGAAACCGAGGTCATTGCGTTTTATATCGAGGGTTTCAGGGAGGGACGGCGTTTCTTTAACCTTGCCCGGGAGGTGACGAAGAAGAAACCTGTCGTTGTTGTCAAGGTGGGCAGAACAGAGCCAGGAGCAAAGGCTGCTTTGGGCCATACCGGTGCCCTCTCAGGCTCTGAAACCGTTATAGATGTAGCACTTAAACAGTCAGGAGTAATCCGCGCAGGAGAGATTGAAGAATTATTCGATATCGCTACAGCACTGCTTCGTCAACCATTACCCAGGAAAAAACGGATCGGAATCCTTACCGGTGGTGGGGGGCATGGTGTAGTGGCTACAGATGCCTGCTCCAGTCTGGGGCTGGATATCGCGGATCTTTCCCAGAATACACTGGAAAAGCTGGATAAGGTTCTTCCAGATCGCTGGCCGCGACAGAATCCTGTGGACACCGTAGCTGCGGGTTTTGTTACCTATCCCTGTCTCTGGCCGATGATGGAGGACGAACATATCGATGCTATCCTTTCTGTTGGCGCTATCGGGATGTCGGGCATGTATCGCATGATGGGAGGACTCCCTATGTCTATGCCAGCAGAGGTAAGGAAAAAAGCAATGAGCATAATGGAATCCATGGAGGCCGATGAGATAAAGAACCTGGAGACTGCGGTCGACTACATGGATAAATACAAGAAGCCGATAATAATCACCAGTTTGATGATGACTCCGGAGATGAATAAAACACCGGTTATCCAGAAGCTCGAGAAGGAAGGGCTTGTCATGTATCCCACCCCGGAAAGAGCGGCGAAGGTGCTTTATCATCTCTGTTGGTACGGTGAATATCTACATCGCCTCGAAAGTTGATGATGGGAGACGCGGTGAACCTTTATGAATTAACTGCTCATCAGGCTCATAAACTGCTCAAAAGCAGGGAAGTTTCCTCTGTCGAGTTGACAAATGCTACCCTGGAGCGAATTAGCCAGGTAGAAGATCAGGTACATGCTTTTGTGACGGTGACTCAGGATATCGCCTTGCGTCAGGCTCAGGAAGCCGATGAGTGTATTAAGCGGGGAGAAGCTTTCCCGTTGACTGGGATCCCGGTGATTGTCAAGGACAACATATGTACGAGAGGGATGAAAACCACTTGTGCCTCAAAGATGTTGGAGGGCTTTGTCCCACCTTATAATGCTACAGTGGTTGATAAGTTGCGAGCCGTAAACACGGTGATCGTAGGCAAGGGGAACATGGATGAGTTTGCCATGGGATCATCGAACGAGCACTCGGCATTCTTTCCTACCCATAATCCCTGGGATTTAGAACGTGTTCCCGGGGGCAGCAGTGGAGGGCCAACAGCCGCAGTGGCGGCAGAAGAGGCGATGTTTGCTTTAGGTTCAGACACAGGAGGCAGTATACGCCAGCCTGCGGGATTTTGCAGTGTTGTGGGGATGAAACCGACCTACGGGCGTGTTTCTAGATATGGGCTCGTTGCCTTTGCCAGTTCTCTGGATCAGATTGGGCCGGTAACCAAAGATGTAACCGATTGCGCTTTAGTGTTAAATGCAATTGCTGGATACGATTCCAAAGATGCAACCTCTGTTGACCGGCCAGTACCTGATTATACTGAGGCGCTTATTCCCGATCTGCGTGGTATACGCATCGGGGTGCCCAGGGAGTATTTCGTTGAAGGAATGGAGAGCGGAGTGGAGCAGGTGGTACGGCAGGCGATTGGCGAGATGGAGAAGCTTGGGGCAGAGTTGAATTGGGATGTCTCTTTGCCACATACGCGATATGCACTTGCGTGCTACTATATTATCGCTCCCTCCGAGGCAATGGCTAATCTCGCTCGATATGATGGTGTTAAGTACGGCTTTTCCGTGAAAGACGCGGAGAATATGTGGGATGCTATGGAGAAGACCCGGCAGTATGGATTTGGGCCCGAGGTCAAGCGTCGGATAATGCTGGGTACGTATGCCCTTTCTGCCGGGTACTATGAAGCGTACTATCTTAAGGCGCAAAAGGTGCGTACCTTGATCAGCCGAGAGTTCGCTGATGCCTTCGACCGCTGTGATGTGCTGGTCACACCAACTTCTCCTACGGTGCCCTTTAAAATAGGCGAGAGGTTAGACGATCCCGTCCAGATGTATTTGAGTGATGTCTGCACATTGCCCATAAATATAGCGGGCATTCCTGGTATATCGGTGCCTGCTGGTTTCGTTGATGGACTCCCCGTCGGCTTGCAGATTCTCGGCAAGCCGTTCTCAGAGGAAATGTTGCTACAGGTGGCCTTCGCTTTTGAGCAAGCGACCTGTAGAGGAATAATAAAACCACCATTACAGTGAAGATAGCATGACACCTGGTAGTAATCACTCATGACTGCATGCATAATCGCAAAAAAAGATAAAAGCAGAGATTTCAAAGAGCGAATTGGAACGATTTGTTGTGGCCTCACGTCTTCGTGGCCAATCCTGTTTTAGTGATAATTCAGGTGATTATAGGAATTCAAGCTAAGGAGGTGCTCATGAAGTTTAAAGGAGTTGCCTTGCTACTACTCGTAGGCGTCATGATTATGTCGGGTTTCGCCTGCACAGAAGAAGGGATGGAAGCGACACCAACGCCTACACAAACGGCGACGCTCATGCCAACAGCTACGCCGACACCGACACCCGAACCGACACCGACACCCGAACCCACGCCGACACCGTCACCGACACCTACGCCCCGGCCACCAACGGCTTGCGAAATCGATAGAGATGCCATTCAGGAAGCTCTCGATGCTTATTATGATGATAATGGGGACTGGCCGACTGCTGATGGCCAGCCTGGTGATATAGATTGGGATAAGCTGGTTCCGGATGTCATGGACGAGAAGCCGGTTACTGATGTTAAGTGCGATTGGATGGTGAATAGCGATCCGGAAGGGGTGGTCTGCGTCCCGGCCAGATGCTGAGGTTGTACCTGTGGCACGTTGTGCTCACAAGTACAAGAGTAAATGGTAGTAAGCAGTTGCCTGCTGGTACATGGAGAAAGTACCGGCTTTAGAACCAGCCAGGATTGTCTGTTGACCGCGTCATTCGTAGCTATATCAGAAGTGCTCTGTAGTATTCTGCGGGACGGTCTTGAGTAAAAGATGATCGAGGGTAAACAGGGCTGGAGCTCGGCGAAGGTGTTTCTGGAAGAGGATGAGAGGTAGAGGTATGAGAGGGAACGGCTGTTGAACTGCGAAAGCGGGAGATGGAGATGAACAGGGAAGTGCTAAAAATACTGGAAACTGATGCCAGAGCAACTGCACGGCAGATTTCTGTAATGACAGGCCTTTCGGTGAAACAGGTACAAAAGACAATCGAGGAGGCAGAGAAGAGTCGCATCATCGTCAGATATAAAACGGTGGTAAATTGGGAGAAACTCGGTGAAGAGCGAGTACATGCACTCGTAGCGGTAAAAATTCAGCCTCAGAAAGATGTGGGGTTTGATGTCATCGCCGAGCGTATATATCGTTTCCCTGAGGCGAACTCTGTCTACCTGGTTTCAGGAGATTATGACCTGGCTGTATTCGTGGTGGCGAAGACAGAGCACGAAATCGCCAAGTTTGTTTCTGATAAACTCGCTTCTCTCGATTCAGTACAGGGGACTGCGACCCACTTCTTTCTCAAGCGATACAAGGATGATGGAGAGATTCTTGAGGGTGAAGAGAAGGTGCGGCGCCAGCCGTTAACCTTATGATCCCGTAAGCACTCGTTCGTCAACGCATGTACTCGGAAGTGATGTGGTTTGCCCTTCGATCACAGTGCCCGATCTCTGGTAACTTCGTGCTGATATTTTAAAGGAGGTTGTTTCATGTCGGCTAAGGG
>JAXHUK010000060.1:0-12067 GCA_034189725.1 Chloroflexota bacterium
CAACTTCTGGCGGAAGCTGATGCTCGATGAGTCATACCGCTATGGTGATTGGGTGATGCGAGCCATCATGGAATCTGAGGACGCCATGGAAGGGCCCCTCGCCTTTGCTCAGAAGCGTAAGCCCGTTTGGAAAGGTAAATAGTACGAACACGAAGTGCAGAAGAAGGACAGGCATCTGATGCCTGTCCTTCTTCATTTATACCACTATTATTTATGTACTATCGTCCCATAGAATTGCACAAATACGTCTGTAATGTGGTGTATTGACAAACCTTCGCAGTTGACTTATCTTATCAAGAACCGATATTTGATGAAGAATGCGAGGTGATGCACTATTGACCTAAAAAAGCAGTGAGAAGGACGACCGGGGGTATGGTGGTGGCGGTGATCATATAGAAAACTATCCTATCTAGAAAGAGACTAAAGGAGGTGGCAATCCGATGAGTTTAAGAGGAAAGGCAGCAATTGTAGGCGTCGGCGAATTAAAGCCGATGAAAACTCCTCCTGCAGGAAAGACAGGATGGGGTTTGATGGCCGAGGCAGCCAGGATGGCTATTGAGGATGCTGGCCTGAACAAGAATGACATCGACGGGATGATGGTGGAATCCCCTGTGACCGAAATGAGCCTTGGGCCAGCGTCACTACTGGCTGAATACCTGCAGATTCCCATCAAGTACGGCGGTTCAGCCATGATAATGGGAGCCAGCGGTGCAGGCCAGATATTGCGGGCAGCTTCTGCCATCAATGCCGGGGTATGCGAAACAGTGCTCTGCGTTATCGGCGAGATCATGGATCCATCGAGGTGGGCTCAGATGATGGTTTCGATCCCTATGGCTGGCGCCGAGGGGCAATTCGAAGAGCCGTTCGGCCCTCCTGGAGCACCGTCAGGCTACGCCCTCGCTGCCATGCGTCATGCTCATGAGTACGGCACAACGGATGAACAACGGGCACGTGTTGCCGTAGACCAGCGCACCAATGCGTGTGCTAACCCCAAGGCGATCTTCTATGGTCGTCCTATAACCATAGAAGATGTTCTCAATTCCAGGATGATAACGACCCCATTTCACCTGCTAGAGATTGTTATGCCTGTTTCGGGAGCAGCGGCGGTAGTAGTAACCACAGAGGAACGCGCCAAGACATTACGACATCCCCCTTGCTATATACTGGGAGCAGGTGAATGTCTGACGCACTCCAGCATAACCTACTCTCCCCGGATGACTCTTTCTCCAGTGAAGACGTCAGCAGCTACCGCTTTCCAGATGGCTGGTGTCAATCCCAGAGATATTGACCTGGTATCGGTATATGATTGTTTCACTATCACCGTCATGATCACGCTAGAGGACGCCGGCTTCTGCCCCAAGGGTGAAAGCGGCCCCTTCTGCTGGGAGACGGATATGACCTACAAGGGCAAGCTACCAGTTAATACCCATGGCGGACAGTTGTCCTTTGGCCAGGCTGTTCTCGCCGGGGGAATGTCCCATATAACCGAAGGAGCACTACAGATAATGGGACGCGGGGAAGAACGTCAGGTAGCCAAACACGACCTCGCCTTCGTTAATGGTAATGGAGGAATTTTAAGTGAACAATGCTCTCTCATTTTTGGGTCGGAAGCGACGCTATAACATTTGAGGTGATGTAATGACAACATTTAATAAGCCACTGCCACATCCAGATCCGATATCCCAGACATTCTGGGATGCTGCTAAACGTCATGAGCTCATAATTCAGCGCTGCAAGACGTGCGATGAGCATATACTTTATCCCAGGCAGGTTTGTTCCAACTGCCTTTCCTCTGACCTGGAGTGGATACAGGCGAGCGGAAAGGGTCGAGTTTACTCATTCACTGTCGTCCACCAGGCAGTACACCCAGCTTTTATGGGCGATGTTCCTTATGTCTTTGCCATCATCAATTTAGATGAAGGCCCCCGCATCGCCACTAACATCGTGGAATGCAACCCCGATGATGTTAAGGTGGATATGCCTGTGAAGGCAGTCTTCGATGATGTAACTCCGGAAGTGACGCTCATCAAGTTCAAGCCTGCCTGACAGTACACAGGAACGATTTTTTCTTAGATAAACAAGCAGGGCCTTTGCAGCTATGCAAAGGCCCTGCTTCCGTTTTGTATATCGCACAAGCTTTCTGTAGTGTGTCGTTTTACGCTACACCCTGGGTAACTCCAGACCCACCCAGGCCACGAGGTTCCTCTGAATCTCGGAGGAACCACCGCCAAGATTCAGGCTACAACCTAGCTCATAGGCTTTCGCAAACCTGCCGTAGAGAGGGGCCCACTTTGACTTCTTCACCTGCCCATATAGTCCAATTATTTCACAGGCGGCGTAGATTATTCGCTGGTGTGATTCGCTACCCCATGCTTTACTCGCCGAGGCCTCAGCAATAACCATCTCTCCTTTTTGCATACGCCAGTTCAATCGACGTGCCATTGCCTCTCCCACTTTCGTCTCAATCGCCATTTGGGCGAGGTGGCGCCGCACGAGCGGGTCCTCAATCAATGGCCTTCCATACCAGACTGTCTCTTTACAGAACCCCACCAGGTCCTCAAGATTACGCAGATTACCTGCGAATCCTCCGACCCCCGACCTTTCGAAATTCATAGTCATTCGGGTAACAGCCCAACCCTGGTCCTCCTCGCCTACCCTGTTCTTTACAGGAACCCGCACATCATCGAAAAACACCTCATTGAAGCTATGAGCACCGTCCATATTCAGGATGGGGCGGACAGTTATTCCAGGGGTTTTCATGTCCAGCAAAAGGAACGATATACCTCTACTCCTCTTAAGCTCGGGGTTTGTTCGTGCGAGCAAGAACATCCAATCGGAATGATGAGCTCCACTGGTCCAGATCTTCTGCCCGTTAAGAATATACTCATCCCCATCTCTCACGGCACGAGTAGTCAGAGATGCCAGGTCAGAGCCAGCGTTGGGTTCGCTCCAACCCTGGCACCAGTCAACCTCTCCCCTCGCAATAGGGGGTAAAAATTGCTTCTTCTGTTCCTCATTGCCGGCGGCAAGTAGAGTGGGTGCCAACATCATTATGCCAGCGCCAATACCCGGCGCCCTGTGATACCCCATTACCAGGTTAAAGATAAACTGCGATACAAGGTCATGCTCCTGTCCACCGTACTCTTTGGGCCACGGCAGGGATAACCAACCCTTGGCACCAAGTTTTTGTGCCATATAGCGATGAAACTGCCAGGTTTCTTCGTCCCCACCAAACATGGTTTCGATACCCCCACTGTAGCCAGGAGGGGCATTCTTCATCTCTTCTCGAAAGAAATCATCGAATTCTTTCCTTAAAGCTTCCTGCTCGGGGGTTAACCTAAAATTCATTTTTGAACCTCCCTTTCAATTCTCTAACGTGTTATGGGTGCCAGTTGTTGTGCTATGAGTTCTCTATGGTAGTTGGCATCACCAAAGAATACTTCAGCGGCTTTGGCTTGCTGATAGTAAAGCGATACATCGTGGTCTCTGGTAGTGCCAATAGCACCATGAATCTGCACACCCCGTTCAGTTACACGCCGGTACGCATCACTCACCCAGGCCTTGGTTATAGCAACTTCCTTAATGCATGGGAGGCCCTCTTCAACCATCCATGCTACCTCATAGGTAATATCTTGGGCAGTCTCGATATCCATCAACATGCTAGCACAGTAGTGCTGGATTGCCTGATAGCTCCCAATAGGTTTTCCATAGGCTACCCTATCCTTAGCAAAGGCAACTGTCATATCGAGGGTAGCTCGAGCACCGCCGACCATCTCGGCACATTTGGCTATGTTTGCTTGCTCTTTGATTCTCGTTATCACTGACCACCCTTGATCTAGCTGACCAAGAATGTTCGATTTCGGCACCTTTACGTTCTCAAATATGACTTCGCATTGCTTGTCACGGGCTACCGTTGGCATCACAGTGCAGGTGATTCCCTGGCTTTTGGCATCCACAAGGAATATAGTAATTCCCGCCTCGGGATCAGCCTCCTTACTGGTCCTGGTAACCACCAGTATATAATCAGCAACATGGGCATCGTATACAAAAAGTTTCTTGCCATTGATACTATAATTGTCCCCATCGGCAGAAGCAGTGGCATCGATTCCAGCAGCATCATACGTGGCACTGGTTTCAGTTAGTGCCAGGGACAATATACATTCCCCTTTAGCTATCGCGGGCAAGAATTTTTTCTTTTGATCATCAGTACCTGCAGCCAGGATAGGAAGTCCTCCCATAACCACTGTGGAGAAGAAGGGGCCAGGAACGACGTTGCGCCCCATTTCTTCCAGGAGAACGATGAGGTCCATAAACTCGCCTCCGGTCCCCCCATATTCCTCAGGGAAAACCATTCCCATCCATTCGACCTCTGCCATCTTGCGCCACAACTCTGGAGAGTAGCCCTGCTCGCTGTCCTGAAGCTCCCTCACCAAAGTTTTTGGGCATTCCTTTACCAGAAAATCGCGAGACATCGAGCGCAGCATTTCCTGCTCTTCAGAGAAATCTAGGTCCATAACCGTTTTCTCCTTTCGTATAAGTTAAGGTGGCTTCAATAATATTTCATGTTAATGGGGAAAGTCAAATTATCACTGAATGAAAAATATAAAGTCCGCCTCACCGTTCAATATACTCATCATAGATAGCGCAACAACAATTCCCGGCAAATCCCCGCATTTATTACGCATATAAAAAAACTTTTCGCCTAGACCTCCAATGAACTGGAGACCTAAGCGAAAAGACAGGAAGCGAGAATTGTGTTATATGTTGGTTTATCCCTTATAACGTTGATGCCGTACCCAGGATAATGGAGCACTCGTCGCCAAGAATCCCGCCATTGCCATTAACATAGACTATCTCACAGTCAGGCACCTGGCGACCATCGGTTTCCCCTCTCAACTGGCGTACTGCTTCGGTGACATGCGACATTCCACCGGCAAAACCAGCCTGGCCAAAGGACAACTGTCCGCCATGGGTATTAACCGGTAGCTTCCCTTTATAAGTCATATCTGTTTCCTCACAGAATGGGCCACCCTCCCCTTTCTCACAGAAGCCGGCATCCTCCAATGTGATAAGAACGGTTATGGTGAAGCAGTCATACGCAGAAACCATATCTACATCTCGGGGGGTAACTCCAGCCATTTTAAATGCCCTGGCTGCAGCAGTTTTGATCGGAGAAGTTGTAATCGTAGGGGCATAGGCTAAACCGACATGGCTTTCACCTTCACCCACCCCCAACAGGTATACAGGAGGATGTTTGAGTGACTTTGCACGCTCGCCCGATGTTATTACTAGTGCTGCAGCACCGGAGCAAGGGACTACCACCTCCAATAAATGTAAAGGCGAGGCTATCATTCTGGAGTTGAGCACATCGTCAACCGTTATAGGTTTACCATAGAATAACGCATCAGGATTAGCGCAGGCATTGGTACGCTGGTCGACTGCAACACGTGCCCGTTGGACATCAGTGGTACCGTACTCAAAGGCATGTCGGTGGGCAACAAGTGCGTAGCCTGAGGAAGCCCCCATCGGGCCGTAAGGGTCCTCATAAGACCTCTCCAGCCCCGACGCTGTTGACATCAACATTGCCATCTTCATCGGGTCAAAAGCCTCGCCGAGTACGCAGATAACTGTACTACATACTCCAGACTCAATTGCGGCCGCTGCCCGCCATACCATGGCGGTACCAGCGGATCCTCATTTGCCTACCGTAGCACCATAGGAGACAGTGATACCCAGGTACTCCGCAAGTTGTGTAGGAGCAGTAAATGACATTCTGTCTGCCATAGAGGGTTCGAGGATTATCCCGTCAATATCCTCTCTGGTTAATCCGGCATCTTCAATTGCCAGTCGTGCTGCCTCCGCCATCAATCCCCAGGCTGTTACTCCAGGTGGAGGTTTTTTTGTGGGCTTCAATTCACCGATGCCTACTATCGCTGCTTTGCCTCTTAACGTCATCGTCTTTATACCTCCAATCTACGTTATATGCTTCTCCCACCTGCTCGGATTTTCATGCCCAACGAGTTGACTTCATGACCGATACAAGTTTTGAGGATTTTAACTATACACCCTGTTGTTTTCTCAGTCAAGTGTTCGGAGTATTCCATAAGTAATTCACACGCCTGATAGAGTCAAGGAAAAGCAAACGAGTGTAAATCTCAAATTACCAACAGAGCCACAGTACGTACTGTGGCTCTGTTGTATCATCCACAAATCTGTAGTGAACTTATTGCTTTATTTCCCAGACCACTGTGGTTTTCTCTTCTCGGCGAAAGCCCTGGGACCTTCCGCAGCATCCTGGGAACCCATAACGTTGGGGCCAATCGTCATCTGCTTCTCAAGTCCTTCCTTGAGCGGCATCTCAATTGTCTTGGTCACTACCTCTTTAATTGCCTGTATAGCCAGAGGAGCGCAGTCCAAAATCTTCTCGGCCATCTTGTAGGCCGCATCCATCAACTCCGCAGCAGGAACTACCTGATTGACCAAACCAATTTCCTTTGCCTCAGCTGCCGTGAGTCGTTTGGCAGTTAACATCATTTCCATAGCAATGGGCATTGCCACAACTCGTGGTAACCGTATCATACCGCCACCACCGGGGATGATACCCCGCTGCGCCTCAGTGAGACCGAGCATGGAATGATCGGCAGCGATTCTGATATCACAACACAATGCGTACTCAAGCCCCCCACCCATGCATGAGCCATTAATAGCGGCAATTATCGGCTTCCAAATATCAACAGTGCCAAACATCAGGTTGGGCAACTTCATGATCTCCGGATCGACAGGGGATAGACCTTGTGCCAATCGCGAGGTGAATTCTTTAAGATCGAGACCCGAGCTAAAGTGTCGTTCCCCGGCTCCCGTAATGATCATTACCCACGAATTTGGATCGTCTCTAAAATCTACCAGAGCTTCAGCCAGTTCCTTTTGCATCTGACCATTCATAGCGTTTGCGGCATCGGGACGGTTGAATGTCAGTATAGCAAGATGATCTTTCTTCTCATAAAGGATAGTTTCAGGCATCGAAAACCTCCGTTGTAATTTTATTAATATAACTTCCTAACCCAACCCCTAACGTAATAGAACCAGATAGTTTAACTGTCGTTATCACCCCCTTCTCAGGACGAAGTACTACGTCATATTACTTCGCCGGCCGTTGCGGTTTGACATAGTCGACATCTCCGATCCAGTTAGAGCCGCCAATAATCTCTCGTTCAGCCAGATCCCAATACTCATCATCGGACATGCCGATTACTTCCTTAAACACGTAATCGTTATTCTCTCCGAAGCCAGGCGGTGGAGTTTTTACATACATCGGCGTCTTGGTGTACTTCCACATGAAGCCAGGATACATATGTACCCCCGCTTCGGGATGCTGAATAACTTCGTAGTAGTCGCGCGCTATCAACTGAGGGTCATGAGATGCGTCATACTCATTAATAGCAGGCCCGGAGGGAACACCGTACTTCTGGAGGATGAACATCACCTCGTAGTGATTGTGTACAGCAGCCCAATTACCGATTAGTTCATCCAGCTCATCGTGGTGCTGTCGCCGCCCTTCGTATGTGGCAAACTTCTCATTTTGGCACCAATCGGGATTGCCGATGGCCTGACAAAAACCCTGCCACTGTTTATCATTATAAATGGTAATCGCCACCCAGTTGTCATCACCATAGCAGCGGTAGACACCACTGGGTGCGCCATGAAAGTCACGGTTCCCGATGGTTCTATGCACTCGCCCGTTCATGGTGTAGTCTATGTACGCCTCGGGAAACTGGACCATGACCGTCTCTGAGGTAGCCATATCGATAAATTGCCCTTTGCCAGTACGTCTGCGGTGACGTAATGCCATGACCGAGGCTAAAGCCATAGCCGATCCTGCTGCGGCATCCATATGCACTGCCCCGAAAACATTCAACGGGTGGTCGTCAGCATCATAGCCTATCATCCATAGATGTCCGATTGCTGCCTCACACTGGAACGCCCAGGCTGCCCAATTGGCCCAAGGACCTGTTTGTCCGAAACCGGGTGATGAGACGTATATGATCTCTGGATTAACCTTCTTTACGTCTTCATAACTCAATCCCATCTTCTTCATCATGCCTGGTATGTTGTTCTCCACGAGAATATCACATTTCGCAGCCAGCCGCAATGCTACGTCCTTGCCGCTGGGAAGATTGATAGTGCAAGAAAGCTTGTTGCGAGCGTGGCGATTGAACATGGCCGCCCGGTCCCAGGGCCTGCCATTATTACAGTCTTTGTCAGTAAACATCCTGGAAAACAGGGGTGCAGGCTCTTCCAGGGTATTAGGAGCTTTGCTAAACATCTCAGGAAGTCTCATCACGGTATTAAACGGCGTTTTGACGAGCGACATTCTGATGGTCTGGATATACTCGAATGATTCCACCAGTATAACCTCGGCTCCGAGATCAGCCAGGAACTCAGTACCGAAAGCGCCGGCGAAACCTATAGTCATATCAAGAACTCTGACCCCTTCCAATGGTCGCTTTGGCATTTCTGAATACTTCCTTTCTAGATTATACCCCTCTGATGTAGTCTCGCCACTTCCTGTGTGCTATAGCCCAGCTCAGTGAAAACCTCCTCATTGTGCTGACCAAGCATAGGAGCTGGCATCCTTACCTGCCAGGGGGTATCCATCATCTTCCATGGAGCTCCGGGGGTCTTCACTGTCCCTGTCTCCGGGTGGTCTATATCTACCCAGAACTCTCGCGCTTTAAATTGCTCAGCATCTACCGCTTCACCAGGGGTGAGAACCGGGGCAACCGGTAGGTGCTGCTCCTGACACTTTTGCACAACCTCCCACTTATCATGCTGGAACAACCAGTTGTAGATTATGGCATCCATATCCCCCTTATGGGTAGCATCCATGTAATTGGCAAATCTGGGGTCTTTGAACAGTTCAGGTTCACCCAATGCCCTTGCCAGTGCCGGGGCATTTGCCCCCGGATTAGCCAGCCAGAAGTGCACATAGCCATCATCCTTGCATGGCCAGATGCCACCAGGAAGCAAGTTAATCGAAAGCGCTGGTGTATGTCCACGATAACTGACATTACCTGTGTAAAAGAAACCAAGTACGTACAGATTTCGGAAGTTGCAGGTGCCGGAGGTCTGCTCATACAGTGAGAAATCGATCATCTGTCCCAGATCATCACCCTCGCTCAGCAGTAACGCCCCCATTGTAGCCAATGCAGCGACTTGCCCTCCCTGATAAAGGAGGCAATTACCACCTTGCTTCATGGGACCGCGGTTGGAGATACCAGTATTGTATAACGAATGCCCCATTGCATCGAGCGTAAGCTCAGACATCTCGAAATCACGGTATGGGCCAGTCTGGCCAAAGTTGGAGATGCGGGTCATCACCAGTCTGGGGTTGACCTTCGCCAGTGTTTCATAATCAAGTCCCAATCTTTCCATGACACCGGGTTTGAAGTTCTCCACCACGATATCCACATCCCTCACCATCTCCATAAAGAGCTTCTTACCCATCTCGCTCTTGAGATTCAGTGTTACTCCCCTTTTGTTGGCATTCAGGTAAAGGAAAAGGCCGCTCTTTTCTGGATGTTGCTCGTCATTGTAGAATGGGGCGAGCATTCTCGCGGGATCTCCATCTGGCGGCCTCTCTATCTTGATCACATCAGCACCAAAATCAGCAAGATACTTGGTGCACATCGGTCCAGCAAGCATTTGTGTCAGGTCCAGCACTTTTACACCTGCTAGCGCTTGTTCCATATTGATTTTATCTCTCTTTCTAGTTGGTCTCAACTGCCATTTGAATACGCAACAACGTACAAGAAAGTATCTTTACAAGTACAGGAGGAGAGCTTCAACGTTCCCGCTAAAGCTCTCCTCCAAATACGTGAGTTATCACCTTTACGTTTTGTCTAAACCAGCATGCATATGCTACTTTGCAGGTTTGAACTTCACCAACGTCACTTCAGGGGTTACGTCGTCGAAGACCGCCTCCACAAGCATATCACAGACGACATCATCAGGATTGCATTCCACAACGTTTGAATTCACCTTTGGCCCTTCTGCCAGCTCTATGATCGCGTATACATAGGGGACATCAGCAGCAAACGCAGGATGCTGCGCCTGGTGAATCACCGTGTATGTGTGGACTCTCCCTTTGCCACTGGCCTGCACAAATTCCAGGTTCGTAGAAAGGCACTTGGCACAAACCACCCTGGGATAAAACTGATGGTGATTGCATTTCTTGCAGCGTTGAATCAGGAGTTCATGTCGCTTCAGACCTGCCCAGTATTCAGCACTGGTAGGATCGTCCAAAATCGGGAGTGGTTTGGGTATTTGCATTATTATCGCCTCCTCAACATAGGTGTTCTTATATTATAAAGTCGCTTCCGTACCGAAAATGAGGGATGTCTGCTCGCTCATATAACCGCCATTTCCATTAATAAAGCCGATATCCAAGTCTTTTATCTGGCGCTCTTCACCACGCCCCATGATCTGAAGCGCTCCCTCGGTGATGTGAGACATACCACCAGCAAGACCAGCCTGTCCAAAGGACAACTGTCCGCCGTGGGTATTAACCGGTAGCTTACCCTTGTAGGTCATGTCAGTTTCCCAGCAGAACGGGCCGCTTTCGCCCTTGGGGCAGAAGCCTGCGTCCTCCAGCGTGATCATGACAGTTATAGTAAAGCAGTCATAGGCCTGCACCATTTGCATATCCCTGGCATTATAGCCAGACATCTCAAACGCCACTCTCGCCGATTCCTTGACCGGTGACGTCGTTGTATGGGGAGATTCAGTTAGGTCACAATAGCTTATGTACTCACCTGCTCCCAGTATGTAGCACGGGGGATGGCGCATCGCCTTTGCTCGCTCCGCTGAGGTCACCACCACCGATGCCGCACCGGAGACTGGCATCACGATCTCCAACAACCGCAATGGCGATGATATTACCCTGGAATTAATTACATCCTCGATAGTTATCGGCCGCCCGTAGAACATAGCCTTGGGATTTGCACAGGCATTGGTGCGCTGGTCAACAGCAATACGCGCCCGTTGTTCATCGGTAGTACCGTACTCGAAAGCATGGCGCGTTGCAATATGAGCGTAAGATGTCGGTGCACCAGCAGGACCATAAGGAGCTGAGTACTGTTCCTCAGGGCCAAAAAGCCCTCTGCCTGGCTCATACTTTGACATCAGCATAGCCATCTTCATGGGATCAATGAGCTCGCCAGTTATGCAGAGCACAGTGTGGCATAATCCGGCTGAGATTGCTGCTGCAGCTCGCCACACCATTGATGCGGCACTGGCTCCCATTGTTGCACCTGTTGCACCATACCGAATAGGAATTCCCAGGTACTCAGCCATATATGAAGGAGGCCCCATATGTGGTTCTACCAATGGTGGCTCGATGAGAATGGCATCGATATCTTCTCTTGCTAATCCGGCATCAGCGATAGCCATGGCTGCCGACTCTGCTGCCAGACCGTATCCTGTTTTATCGTCAGGCGCCTTTTTTATTGGCTTTAGTTCGCCAACGCCTACGATTGCCGCTTTCCCTCTCAGTGAATTCATTTGTTTTCCTCTCTATCTGTCTTTGTCGATAGTGCTTTTCCACCGCTACCTCACCACCGAATATTTCCTATTCTTATTCACTATTATCCCTTTTGCATCACCTCACTTTCCTATTGATATACAAAAACCTCGACTATAATAGTTCAACGTCAGATGTTTGTCAATAAATACTTATCAAATTATTCCACAACGATTGTCTCACCGTACAAAATGTGGTAGTATAGGGCGCAAGATTTCAGCGCTCGGAGCGGAATATACACAAAGGCAGGTTAGCATTGATGAGAGCCACTAGCTACTGGCAGTAGCGGCAAAAAAAGGTGGTGGTTATATAGTGCTAAACCAGAAGGACTGGAACGAGTCTAAAGAGTATCAAACCGTAGTCCTCGCCGCACTACTGCACGACATCGGAAAATTCCTGCAGCGGGGTTCTTTCGGCTCTCTGGATACCAGGGGCAAACATCCCCAGGTATCCGGTAACTTTATCTCAGCATTTCAGGAGCTCTTCGCT
>JAXHUK010000061.1:0-9572 GCA_034189725.1 Chloroflexota bacterium
GCCGAATCCTGGGCACCGCGCCCTGGCGGAACTCGAGAGACTGGGATTGCTCAAGTGCGTTATTACGCAGAACATGGATGGTCTGCATCCCAAAGCGGGGAGCCGGAACGTAGTAGAGTATCATGGCAGCGTTCATAAGCTGAGATGTCCCGCGTGCGGCTCGCGATATACACTCGATGAAGTGTCTTTTAGGGAATTGCCGCCTCGTTGCACGTGCGGCGGTGCGATGAAATATGATGTTGTGCATTTCAAGGAGCCGATTCCCTTCGATGTGATGGAACGATCTGAGAGGGAAGCACTGGAATGCGACCTGATGCTCATATGTGGGACGTCGGCTGTTGTGTATCCGTTTGCCAACCTGCCGCGGGTGGGGAAAATGGGCCTTGGGCCGAGTGCCAGGATAATAGAGATAAATGCAGAGCCAACGCCGCTCACGCGTGAGGGCGTTTCTGATTACTTCATTCAGGGAAAAACCGGCGAGATACTGCCTCAAATAGTGAAAAAAGTGACGGATAGGCTGACCTGATATTCGATATCTCCGCGGGGTCTGTGATTTACATTTTTGTTTTGGGACTAGCAGTATGTCTCTGTTCGATTGGGATAACTCAAGGAGCTTTTGTGTTAGAATCCTGGTATGAGGCTTATCGCTGACTCCAATGTGGGCAGGTTAGCTAGGTGGCTCCGGATTGCGGGCTTCGACACCTTGTTCGTCAGGGGTATCGATGATAACAGGCTGGTTCGCCTTGCTCTCGATGAGGGCAGGGTGCTGCTTACCAGGGACACCGAGATTCTGAAAAGGCGTCTGGTCACCAGTGGCCGGTTAAGGGTGATATTGATAGAGGATGATGAGGTAAAGGCTCAGTTACAACAGGTGCTGATCACGCTTGGCCTGATGGATAAACTGAGACCGTTTTCTCTCTGCGTTGAGTGCAATGAACACCTCTTGCCCAGGGAGAGGGAGGAGGTCGAGGAACTGGTGCCGCCTTATGTTTTTCAAACACAGACTCAGTTTGTGCAATGTCCTGTTTGCCGGCGCATCTATTGGCGAGGGACTCATTGGGAACGGATGTGTAGAGAGCTTGAGGAACTGAGAGGTTCGATTTGAGAAAAGCGGCGTTTTTATATAGTGAGGGATTGTCACGGCGCAGTAATAAAGAAAAAGAGTTGCCTCCACCGACGCGTTTGCAGTACACATATGAGCTATTGATGTCATATCATGCCTTTGACTCACCGGATTCGATGGTAGTGGAACCTGAGACTGCTGATGAAGCATCGTTGCTTACCTTCCACACCGGGGAGTATGTGGCAGCGGTGAGAAGCTTCAGCAACGGTGAGAAAACATATAATCCCGCTCGTTTCAATTTCAGCGATTTCGGCGATAACCAGATTTACCCGGGCATGTATGAGTTCGTCGCTCTATCGGTGGGTGCTTCTTTGCAGGCGGCGAAAATGGTGTCCTCCGGTGAGTTCGATGTCGCATTCAATTGCTCTGGAGGTTTACACCATGCAGCGCCTGATTATGCCTCCGGTTTCTGTGTGTTCAACGATATTGTGGTGGCTATAAACTATCTGCTGGCTCAGGGATTGAGGGTGGTTTACATTGATATCGATGCCCATCACGGAGATGGGGTGCAGGATGCTTTCTATGCTACTGATAGGGTGCTCACAATAAGCATTCATGAGTCCGGTATGCATCTTTTTCCCGGCACCGGCGATGTTTCAGAGGTGGGAAAGGGTGCTGGCACGGGATTCTCTGTAAATGTACCACTTGCCTTATTCACAGACGATGAGACATATCTATGGGCATTTGATCAGGTTGTCCCCCGGCTGGTCGATGCCTTCGAACCGGATATTGTAGTAAGTCAGCTTGGCAGTGATACCCATTATCTTGATCCTCTGACGCATCTTTGTCTCACCAGTGAAGGCTATACGGGGTTGATAAGCAGGATACGCCAGATAGCGCCGAGGTGGGTGGCGGTAGGGGGTGGTGGCTACGAGACGAGTGTGGTGCTCAGGCTTTGGGCCTTAGCGTACGGCATTATGGCAGGGAAGGATTGGCCTGATGAGATACCGCAGGATTTCCGAGAGCGCTACGGTGTGACCAGGCTGAGGGATACGGAAAAGCCTAAGCTGGACGATAGTATGAGGGCTCGAGCCCGACGCTTCGCCAAAGAGAGCGTGGCAGGCGTGCAGAAGCTGGTATTTCCCCATCACAGGCTGTAAATGGGCAACCCGCCCCCGCATTTCCATACCAAAAAAGCTCAGATGTTACTGAAACTTCATTTGACAGGCGGCCGAGGCTGGAGTTTCACGGATGATCACATCAGATTCGTGGCTACTCTGAGAACGAGCTGCCAGCTCCTGAAAATATGTTCTGATGTATTGACAAAGGCTGCGCTATGAGAGTACACTTGACCCCACGAGGATAAGGTTAGTAAAAGAACATCGTAAAAAGGCATGCGAAGTTCAAAGCTAATGGAGGGAAAAATGCGTAAAAGAGTTACTTTCGCCGTATTCATGGTAGCAGCATTGGTTAGTGGTATGGTCGCCGCCTGTGCAACTCCAGAATCTAACCAGAGCGGCGAAGCTGGGGATCAGGAGATGAGACAGACGGGCAACGCGACATTCGTCCTTGTTCACGGCGCCTATCTCGGTGGTTGGGGCTGGAAAAACGTCACACCTTTGCTTTGTCAGAGGGGTCACACAGTTTACGCACCGTCATTGACAGGACTTGGTGAACGGGCTCACCTCGGTAGTCCAGACGTCGATCTTGATACGCACATTGAGGATATTGTCAATCTGCTGATCTGGGAGGACCTGCACGACGTCATTCTTGTCGGCTGGAGCTATGGAGGTATGGTGGTCACGGGCGTTCTTGACCGCGTCCCCGAGCGGGTGGCACACGTTGTGTACCTCGATGCTGATGTGCCCTATGACGGTGATACGGCCTTTGACTTTTTCCCAGAGGGAACGGATGTTGTGGCAATGGAGCAGCAAGCCCAGGAAATGGGCGATGGCTGGAAGACATTCACTGACAGTGCCTCGGAAATCGAGTTCTTTTTGGCGGCGTGGATTCCCGACGATGAAATGCGGCGCT
The DNA here is from genome assembly GCA_034189725.1 of Chloroflexota bacterium. Classification (GTDB taxonomy): domain Bacteria; phylum Chloroflexota; class Dehalococcoidia; order SZUA-161; family SZUA-161; genus JAXHUK01. Next base: position 3,098 of record JAXHUK010000061.1, read on the forward strand.
GGGCTGCTGAAAGAATGGCCTGGAGCACGCAGCCGTTCAGTACATTAAATCAGCCCATCAGTCTTTCGAATCCCGCGGCTGATACCGTGTCCAAAACGTATATCCGCTGTCCACTCGATGGCGAGTTTTTAGCGAATGTGTACGATCCGATCGTTGATCGAGTTCGTGATGATCCGCTCTGGAATGTTATCGAGTTGTCCTCGAATCATATGGCGCCGATTGCCAATCCAGACTTAGTGGCGGAGGCCCTTCTCGGAGTTCTTGATAGCCTGGAAGAAGAATGACGCTGTGGGGTAAGCGAGCACAGCAAGTTTCGCTTCTAACCTAAGGCTGCATTCCGAATTCCGAAAGATTTTAGAACCGGTTCAGGGCAGGTTCGGACAAATGGTATCGCCATCCTGAGAGTCCGCAGCCAGGTATGCCCGGGATTTCTACAGAGGGCGTAGAATCGCCAGCTGAGACCGGCAGCCTGGCTGTCGATGTTACCCATACAGTTTTGTCATTTAGCCCGCACGTAGCACGGTCGTATTATGTGAATTTTTTTTCAGAACAACTATTTACGCGCTGACCCTGTCCAGTTGTGGTAAAATGAAACTCGATCTGATAAATTACTAAGGAAGCGCTGGTGAAATGAAAGAGCCTGAATGAATAGTCGATGACAAAGAGGAGAGGAGAATTGTTATGAGCTAGGTAGTAAAGGAACAACTGAAGATGAAGTTTCACCCTCATCCTTCGACAAGCTCAGGACAGATCCCTCGCAGGGCAGAGGGGATAGAGTGAGGGGGAATCAGGATTTTACGATTACTGCTGTGATAGGCCTAGGAATAAAAAGAGGGGTGATATGAGAAAGGTTCTGTTTATGCTGCTGGTTTCCATTCTGATTATCGGCATTACTGCTGCCGGTTGTGGGAATGGCGAATCACCTGGTACTGCAACTCCAACGCAAACGCAAACGCCACTGCCATCGCCGACGCCTGTAGCGACGTTGACACCTACGGCGACTCCCGATGGATCACCGGGAGTGGAATGGGAGAACACATTCGGTGGCTCAGGTGATGAGCGGGGAATGTCTGTCAAGCAGACATCCGATGGAGGATACATCATTGCCGGTTGGACACAATCATACGGTGCGGGTGAGTATGATTGCTGGCTCATAAAGACGGATGGAGCGGGGGAAGAACAATGGAGCAACACATTCGGTGGGCCGGACAACGATGTTGCGTGGGCAGTACAGCAGACGTCTGACGGTGGTTACATCGTTGGTGGCTGGACCTGGTCGTATGGCGCGGGTGAGGGTGATTTCTGGCTTGTAAAAACAGATGAAAATGGCGAGGAAGAGTGGAGCAATACTTTCGGTGGCGTTGCTTCTGATGAGGCACACTCTGTACAGCAGACGTCAGATGGTGGCTACATCCTTGCTGGTGTGACCCGGTCGTATGGCTCAGGTGGGGGTGATTTCTGGCTTGTAAAAACAGACGAAAACGGCGAGGAAGAGTGGAACAACACCTTCGGGGGCTTTGGTGGGGAAATTGCGTTTTCTGTACGACAAACGTCAGATGGCGGCTATGTCCTCGTTGGTTGGATGGAGTCCGATGACGAGGGAATGGGAGATTCCCTGCTTGTCAAGGCGGATGAGATGGGTGATCAGGAATGGAGTATGGCATTCAGCGGAGCTGCTTTCGATGTGGGAAGGTCTGTTCAACAAACGTCAGATGGTGGCTATATCTTTGCCGGGCACACGGAATCATATAGCGCGAGAGAGTACGATTACTGGCTGGTGAAAGTGGACGAGCTTGGTAATGGCGAGTGGAACAAGGCCTTTGGCGGAACAGATTATGAAGAGGCCTATTTTGTGCAGCAGACATCAGATGATGGCTACATCATTGCTGGTAAGACGAAGTCGTTTGGCGAAGGGGGATATGATTTCTGGCTGGTGAAAACAGACGAAGAGGGGAATAAAGAGTGGAGCAAGACGTTAGGCGATTTCAGGGAAGATGTGGCAAACTCTGTTCAACAGACGTCTGATGGTGGCTATATCGTTGTGGGATGGACAGAATCACAGGGCGCAGGCAAGAAGGATTGCTGGGTTGTCAAGCTGAAGTAGAGGTTTGTTAAACTATACATCTCAACCATCGGTTATCCTTTTACGTAGAAAAGTTATAGATAAGGTAACTTTGGTACCATTGACAAACTGGCCGCAATCATGTGAGCATAACAGTAGTACGAAACGCTATCCTCGGAGATAGTTTCGGTATGTTCAGACTGATGCAGCATATACCTTTGAATAAGCGGCTGGTGATAGTAGCTATTGTCGTTATTCTACTGGCAGCAACACTTCCTCTGGTAGTTATCAAGGTTGAAACTAGTCCAGCGCCTATCTATGTCCCTGACGATTATCTAACCATCCAGGCGGCGGTGGACGCTGCAAATCCCGGAGACACTATAATCATCAGGGATGGTATCTATACCGAGAACATTGATATCGACAAGAGTTTAACGATAGTGTCGGAGAATGGTGTAGAGTTAACCTCTATCCAGGCAGCTAGAGCAGATGACCACATTTTCCATCTGACGGCAGGCAACGTTACTGTAAGCGGACTGAGCATCTATGGGGCCAATGATTGGGGCTATGCCGGCATTTACCTCGATAGCGTCAGTGGTTGCACAATAGCGAATAACCGCTGCGGCTGGGACTTTAACCACAAAAATAGACGCGGTATCTCACTGAGCTATTCTCATGGCAACATGATCTCGCAAAACACCTGCAACCAGAATAACGATCATGGCGTCATGCTGGAATATTCCAACGATAATACTGTCGTGGGCAATACCTGCAATCAGGGATTGTACGGTATCGGCCTGTATCATGCGAGCGACAATACAATCTCGCAAAACACCTGCAACCAGAATATATCGGGCTGCTATCTGGACCAGTCGGATAACAACACCCTTACCGGAAACACCTGCAACCAGAATATGTGCGGTATCGGATTGCCCTATTCGAGCTACAACATCATCTCAGAAAACACCTGCGAGCAGAATTCCGAGAGCGGTATCTATCTGGATTACTCCGTCAGTAACGCTTTAGCTGCTAATACAATGGTTGATAATGGCATAATCATCTGGGGCTATTCAGTTGAAAACTGGAACACTCATACCATCGATACGTCAAACACAGTGAACGGTGCTCCTGTCTACTACTGGAGTGATGTCGATGGAGGTACACTTCCCCAGGGAGCGGGAGGGATTATCCTTGCCAACTGTAGAAATGTTGTCGTTGAAAATCAGAATGTTTCTCACGGGACAGCGGGGATACAACTGGGATTCTCTACGAACAACATCCTGAGGAACAATATTAGCAGTGAGAACACCCGGGATGGTATCCTGATGGTGTCTTCGAGCGGCAACATGGCCTATCTCAATAGCTTCAACGATAATGGCAGAAATATTCGTTCTTACGAATCGGTTAACGTCTGGAACTCTCCGGGAGAGATGACCTATACCTACGATGGTAGTGACTATACAAGCTATGTGGGTAATTATTGGAGCGATTACGCAGGAATGGATGTCGATCCTGAAGACGGAATCGGCGACACCGGTTATAGCATCGATATCGATCAGGATAGCTATCCACTGGTGGAACCTCTCGGTAACGTCACGCTCGGTGATCCTGATATCAGCCTGGACACGGTTCATCTCGACTTTGAGTGTGGTTTAGTGAGTGGAGTGGAGTCCGGCTCATCCGGGGAATCCAATGACTTCGAGATTCATGCTGCACCACCCCCTATTCCAGGTATCACCGTTAATCCACTGATTGCTTTACATAATGCTGATAGCGGGCAGGGAATCCCGTATGGTTGCGGCGAATCGGAAGGTATTGGCGTCAGAAATCCCGCTGCATTGTACTGTATGGAGATGGGCTATGAATACAAAGTGGTGGAAACCGGGGATGGCGAAAAAGGCGTGTGCGTGCTGCCCGATGGCGAGGAATGCGATGCCTGGGCGTTTTACAAAGGTGAATGCGGGAGTGATTTCTCATATTGTGCTCAGAACGGCTGGCAGGTTGCCTCCCAGGCGGAGAGGGATAGCTTCTCTACGGAGTGCATCACTTGCGTGATGCCGGACGAATCCGTTAGAACAGTCTCCAGCCTGCTTGACCTGGAAAAGAAAAGCACAGTAGGCATAAGCGAACTCAATGTGGCTGAAGAATTGGTCGCGACGATTCACGATCGGTACAGCACATCGGAGAACGGAGTGGGTGTTCCCAGCTATTTCGACTGGAGAGACAGCGGTGGTGACTGGATGACTCCAGTCAAGGACCAGGGAGGTTGTGGGAGCTGCTGGTCGTTCTCAGTGTTAGGTATCGTAGAACCAAAGTACAACATAGTATACGGCAGCTCTGATCTGGATTTGGACCTGTCGGAACAGTTCATGGTGTCGGATTGCAGTAGTGCGGGATCGTGTTGCGGTGGGTGGATGTATTCGGCTCTCGATTACGTCAGGACAAATGGTGTGCCGGATGAGGAGTGTTTTCCCTATGTAGATGCATGGGGCTGTACTTGCGGAGGTGGCACCTGTGACAGCAACTGTGACTATCGCTACGGTGGTGAATGTAGCGATAGTACCTGTTCCGATAGATGCCCCGATTGGGGTACCAGATTGCGGACAATAGACAGCCCAGGCTATGTTTCCAGCAATGTAGAGACGATAAAGCAATGTCTGATCAATGAAGGGCCTCTTTCAGTTGCAATGGGTATTGGCAGCAGCTTTGGGGGATACTGGGATAATGGAATTTACCGGTGTAGCGATGACTCCGGGGTCAATCATGGTGTCGTGATAGCCGGGTACGATGAGTCGGATAACAGTTGGATCGTGAAGAACAGTTGGGGCTCCGACTGGAACGGTGATGGCTACTTTAAAGTAGGTTGTGGCGAGTGTGCTATCGAGAACTATGTATATTCAGTGAATCTCGCTGCAGAGGAGAATTGCGATTCGGTCACAATTACCAACGATGGCCTCTCTGACCTGGTTGTGGATGATATCGAGATCGGCTATCAATTCGGCGAGCCTACAGGGTGGCTCGATGTGTTCCCCAGGTCATTCACAATCGCACCAGGAGAGTCACAACCGGTTGTGGTGTGTGTTGATTGCTCACAGCTAAGCCCGAATACCTACCACGGCTGGCTGGACATTCGCTCCAACGATCTCGATGAAGACCCGTTCAGGGTAACGGTGAGAACCAACTTCGCCGATTACAGCTACGATTTAACTGTTGCCTCCGATGGTTGTTGCCCGGTTGCAGTATCCACTGGATCGGGTAGTCTGGGGACAATAGATCCCGGCAGCAGCGGTACCTTCTACAATATCATGGCGGGTACCGTGGTCTACGTCGATGCCGATGATAGCGGGGTCTGCTGTGAGTTCCAGGAGTGGACGGGCGATGCCGGCGGCAACAGCAGCTCTGCTACCGTGACTATGGATGCCCACAAGAGCCTGACTGCTCACTGCGGAATTCCGGGGCCATATGCGCTGACCACAAACACCAGTCCACCCGAGGGTGGCTCGGTCTCCGGTAACGGTACCTATGACTGTGGCACTTTCGCTGAGGTTCAGGCTATTCCTGCAGATGATTCCTGGTACTTCACCGGCTGGAGCGGTAATCTCACCGGTAGCGATAACCCGGCCACAGTTCTCATGGATAGTAGTAAAACGGTAATTGCAGAATTCGTGCCTGCGACAACTGTTGAGGGAGCGGTTGACCTCCAGGGTCGTCCTTATGCCCCCGATGATAGCTGGATTACGCCTTTAACAGTGGCTCTGTTCGAGCAAGGGTCTGACACGCTCATTGGCGACACTCAGAGTATTGATACCGACGGTGAGGGAGCGTTCGACATCACTGCTCCCGAATCGAGCACCTGTGATATTGGCCTCAAGTGTCCTCGCAGCCTGAGTCGTCTTGCGTCGGGGGTGCTGCTCAGCAGCCCCGGCCTCTCGTTAGACTTTGGTACACTCCTCGAAGGCGATTCCAACAACGATGATTACATTGGGCCTCTTGATTACTCCATACTTCGCATGTATTACGGCAGTACAACACCGGAAGCGCTGGGAGCGTGTGATTTCAATCTCGATGATTATGTCGACGGCTTCGATTACTCGCTGCTGCGTGCAAATTATGGCGAGGAGGGTGAGATACCCCTGTGGCCGCTGCCGTAGCCTGATTTGCTGAGGGAGCACTCAGCGACCCCTATCAACAGCCAGAGATTCTTCCCCTTCACTTCGTTCAGGGTCAGAGAGACACGCGAGATCATGGTGGCCTGCAGCATCCGCTCCAGCGTTATCGGAGTCTTACGCGTCCTGGACTCCTGCTTCCGCAGGCGAGGAATGACAAAGGGGTAGCTCAGAATGACAGGGGCGCAGGGCTCATCCAGGCATACTGCGAATCTATTTTCGTAATAATCTTACTATGCCGATAGCT
>JAXHUK010000062.1:0-6089 GCA_034189725.1 Chloroflexota bacterium
GCCATATTCTAAGAAGCCCACGTCATGGATCAGATTGGCTCGTGAGAACATTGCTGTACTAATAGAGAACATGGACTCGGCTCCTGCCTGGGCATCCATGATCTTGGCATCAGAAGCCCCGGCATAAGCCCATATGGGGAGTCCATACAGTTCATCGCGCATATCAGCAAGTGCAGCCTGTGTCAGACTCCATTCGGGACATCCATACGAGACGACAGTGGAACGCATATCCAAAACGCTGACATTGGGGCCGAAAAGGAACGGTGATCCTTTGCCGGCTAGCTGGTGAACCACGAGTCCTACCAGGTTTTCAGCGATTCCGAGTGCCATAGCTCCAGCGAGTGTTACCGGTGCTCCTCCACCGGCATTGGAACCTGAAGGAAGACAGATGGGTATTCCCTTTCGGGCACAGAAGATCAACTTCTCCATAACATTTTCGGGGAAGCGCAAGGGGCTGATGGCCTCTGAATAATTGAGCACGAACGGTTTCTTACGGAACTCGTCTTCGCCTCCCACAACCAGACAGGCGATCTCGTAGATCTTGGCGATGTCTCTACCGCTGTCGGCGATGAACACAATAGGTTTATTGGTATTTTTCACCATCTCGGCGAAAACATAAATATAGATATCCTCTACCGGGACATCCTCCGGATTGGCCATGGACATGACAAAGGATATGTTGTCCAAACCGTCCACCAATTTGGCAAAATTGGCAGCGTCTTGCAGGGCTACACGACGCCGCTGGCCGGTTTCCAGGTCTAAGGTAAATGTAGCATCCGAACCTGTACCATAGAAGGGGTTGCCATTGACAAGCGGCATTGTTTTATTACCATTCTGGTCGTAGAGGGCAATCTGTCTGGGAGCTGACTGTAATGCTTGTTCAGCAAGATAGGATGGTAGTTTAACCCAGTCACCTTCGGAAACCGAACATCCGGCGCTGACAAGCATTTCCAAAGCGCCAGCGTGCTCCATCTTGAATCCGATCTTTTCCAGTATCTCTAAAGCGGCGGTGTGTATCGCTAACGCCTGTTCATGGTTCAGTACCCGCAGTCGAGGCTGAAATGTGGGTATTCCTATCGGTTTCATAGTTCACTCCTTTATGGTTGATGGTTATTTGGTTGATAGTTTATTGGTTGTTTTCAAGTAGCGGATGAAACCCTGCAATAGCTTAGCAACTTTAGTACATTGGTCTGTTAACGAGTCGAATGTATCGTTAACAAGATAGTGCAGGTCCAGGGCAGCGTAAAGTTGAGATTGAACCTCCGCCTTAGAACGTAGCGAGTAACCAAGGAGGACGATGAATTCCCTGTTCGTCTGGCTCGCAAAACCTTCAGCGATATCAGGCATAACTGGTATAGCAGCGCGCTGTGTCTGGTCCCTCAATCCCCAATCATTTTTGAAGGGTGCTTTGTTGGTGGATTCATAAACCAGTACTACCAACGCTCTTGCCTCTTTCCACGCCTCAATATCTTCAAATCGCTCGATTTTCATAAACCATCTAACCAGCCAGCCATCAACTATCAACCATTAATCAATGCCAAGTAGTTCTTTAGCTTTGCTTACTGCAGAACCGGCGTCGGATGCATAGGAGTCAGCATTGATTTTACGGGCATACTCTGCAGTAACAGGAGCACCCCCGATCATTATCTTGACCTTATCCCTGACCCCAGCTTGCTCCAGGGCCTCGATAGTCAGTGGCATAGCAGTCATCGTGGTAGAGAGTAGCGCTGACATAGCCACGATGTCGGGCTCTATCTCCTGCACTTTTTGGGCGAACTTTTCCGGGGGAACATCTACTCCCAGGTCTGTGATCGTAAATCCCGCACCTTCGATCATCATGGCAACCAGATTCTTACCGATATCATGCAAGTCACCCTTTACGGTCCCGATGAGGACTTTACCCTTTGTGGTGACATTACCTTCCTGCAGCATCGGTTTGAGCAGTTTCAAGCATTCCTGCATGGTTTTGGCAGAGCGTAACATCTGCGGGACAAATATCTGTCCTTTTGAGAATCTATCGCCCACTTCATCCATAGCAGCGATAAGCCCCTCGTCGAGTATGCTCTGAACGTTGCTCGCACTGTCTATAGCACTCTGAGTCTCTGCGACTGCTGCCTTCGCATCTCCCTTGATGACAGCCTCGCTCAATGACTTGAATGCGCTCATGTTTGACCTCCTTTTGCTATATTAGTCGATATAATACCATCGCAATAAGCTCACTCTCACTATCCTGCGATGCGACCCTCCTGGTAGGCATCAATGAAGTTTTCACAGTATTCATCACGGCCGAGAAGCATCTCAGTAGTGAGTAGTGTTGCCATAAGTTGTTTATCAGTCGGATCCAGAATGGCGGCAGATAGGCCATGGTCTATACCAAGGGCCAGAAAATGGCGATTGATCAGGTGCCTTTCGGGAAGGCCAAACGAAATGTTGGAGAGGCCGCAAATGGTATTCACTCCAGGGAAATCGTTCATGATTCTGTGAATCGCTCCGAGAGTGGCAATTCCCATGTTCGTATCTACTGAAACAGGCTGTACCAGTGGGTCCACATAGATGTTTTCCATGGGAATACCCTGGTCAGTGAGCGTTCCGATGAGCTTCGAACCGACCGCAACCCTTTCTTCAATGGTAGTGGGCATCGATGTTTCGGCCATGCAGAGTGCAATTACGTGACAGGGTTGTGAGGTGACCACCGGTAGAAGTGGCTGCAGGCGGTCTGGTTCAAGTGAGATGGAATTTATCATCGGAACACCTTTATGAAGTTTGATTGCTGCGGATAAAGCCTGTGGATCGGGACTATCGAGGGACAACGGCAAATCCAACTCGCCTTGTATTGTCTCTACCAGCCAGCAGAGATATTCGGTCTCCTGTTCGGCGAATGTTCCCGCATTCACATCGATATAGTGGGCACCGGCATTAGCCTGCTCTTGGGCTGCCTTGATGATGAATGCGGCATCCTTTTCCCTGACCGCTTGTTCGATGCGTTTTCGACTTGTGTTTATCTTCTCTCCGACAATAATCATTGTTCGCTTCCTTTTTGAGTTCTGTGGTCTGGGCTCTCACTGTTTTATGATATATGTATATGTGTAACGTTCTTGTATTGTTTCCTACAACATTCTGATAGAATAAAAGTGAACTAGCAATCCTACTAAGGTACTGGTAGTGGTTTACTTTATTCTTACGAACGGTTTATATAATCGCGCATCCGGTATCATCAGTGTAGGATATTTCCAGACTGTGTAGCTATACTATCCCTCCACACGATGGCTGTCAATGAGCGCTAAGAGGCTAACAATGATTGTCCTCTGGGTAAACGCAGAGCTCGCTTAAGCAGCAGCGATTACACAGCGGGGCTTTTTTACAGACCTCCTTACCATGACAGACCAGGAGAGCGTGGTACTCGTTGAACAGCAGCTGTTCATGGGGCAGGTTGTCCATGAACAGCTTTTGGAGGCCGGAGTAATCGTTTTTGGAAAAGCTGCTACCGAGTCGTGACAGTATGCGGTGGGTGTAGGCATCGATAACAAATATCGGCTTCTGCGCAGCGTAAAGAATTATGGAGTCCGCTGTCTCCTTCCCGATGCCATGAATAGCGAGAAGCTCTCTACGAAGGCTGGGGATATCCTGGGAAAATAGCTTTTCTAAAGAGTCCTGGTGGGCACTTCCCAGGTATTCGACGAAAGCTTTGAGTTTTGCTGCTTTCGCATTGTAGTAACCAGAGGGATAGATGAGTTGGGCGAGTTCGTCGAGGGGAATCTCGCGAAGTAAGCGGGAATCGAGTGCATCTGCCTGTTTGAGGTTCATAATGGCCTTTTCAACATTACCCCAGGCCGCAGATTGGGTGAGGATAGCACCTACTATGATTTCAAATGGGGTATCTGCAGGCCACCAGTGCTGTGGTCCGTAGCAGTCGAGGAGAATGTGGTAGATTGCAGTGAGTTGTTTCCCGGAATAGCGTTCGCCTTTTGTATCAGCTTTCGTCTCTATGAATTCAAGATTGGCCATCGATAATCAAGACTCACTGATTTTGCTGGTGCAATTTGTGTACCCATTCGGGCACCCGGGCATCGGCTGCTGAGTCGCTGGTGAAATAGCCCTTAATATCCAGCACCGGCGTGTCATCGAGAGCATCGAGACCGACAACCCTGAGAACATTTCCCTTGCGCTCCAGGAGCTTCACTATCGTCATCCCCAGTGGATTGGGTCGAACCGGGCTGCGAGTGGCAAATACTCCGACTAACGGAAGCTCCGGCCTCATCTGGGGATGTGTCATGGACATAGAGTTTTCCCAGTCAGGAGATCGGTTCATATGGAATATCACGATTATGTGAGAGAATTCGTCGATGCCATCCAGAGCATCGACGAAGCTAGGATCGAAAACAAGCTCTGATTCTACGTTTTGCCAGTGGAGCTTCCCCTTCTCCAGGACATTGTTCTTCACCCTGGCGATAGGATGCAACTCTATTGGCATCTGTCTTTCTGCCTGGCTCATGTCATTCACCCTGGTCAATTAACCAATCTTGCTCAGAGACTGATCTAGGGTCGCGGAGGGATATTGTCAGTGTGTACGTGCAGTTCGTATCGATGAGCCTATGGGTAAAGAGAAAAATCGCACCTCGCGTATATCGCTTGCAGTGAACGTTCAGTAGCAGGGTATTACGGCGCAGATGTGCCTATTCCTCCATGCCCCAATTGCGCATCATCTTCTTGAGTTGCTCTGCAAGCTTGGGGCTAGCCCTCAGCCGCTGGATAAAGATAGGGCAGCCCTCGATAATAAAATTCTGCGTCGCTGAGGCCATTTCAGCGAGGTATCGGGATATCGTATCATCATCCCCAAGGGCAGCCCCCGGCAATTGCCGCATGATGTCGCTCATAGAGAACCTCATCGGCGTAACGCAGGATTTATACCAGGGGCATTCCTGGCATTGCACCATGTCAGCGGCTTCATCCAATATATCGCCCATCAGGAACCTTGTATAATTCAATGGTAGCGCATAGGGGATTCGAACCCCTGATCTCCGCCTTGAGAGGGCGGTGTCCTAGGCCGCTAGACGAATGCGCCATTTTCTACCCGTTGCTTCACGATAGTACGGGGTGGTGAAGCAACAACGGCTATTATACCTGACAGGGCACAGTGAGGCAAGTATATTTGAATACATTGACACAAAACGAATGTGTAATTAAAGTAGCACTCATATTAGTGCCAACAGTCAATCAGGATTGCTTTACATAACACACAGCGTTTTAACGCAAGCATATACAGGATCGAATGTTGAAGATACGTTTTAAAATGTAGTAACAATATAGGTTTGCAACTTGCAAAATTGAAGCGAGCATAGAGATATCATCTAACTGATGCAGCGGCTCCGGTAATCAGGGGATAATGACGGGAAAGAAAGGGGGAACTTATGTCAGAACCTGTTATCATGGAAGTTTTCACGGATTTCGTTTGACCGTGGTGCTATCTCAGTACCGGGCGTATTGAAAAATTGAAACATACCTACAATATCAAGGTTCACTGGACGTATTTCCCTCTTCATACCGATACACCGGAGGAGGGAATCAGTTATGAGTCCATGCTTGGGGGAAGAAGCGTGGATGTGCTGGCTATGACGCGTCGTTTGAAGTCCCTCATGGAGCAGGAGGGGCTTCCCTTTAATGAGAACATTTCCCAGCTTTACAATACCCGTCTGGCTCAGGAACTGGCCAAGTGGGCCGATTCCAAACCTGGTGGAGATCGTCTCAATACCGCACTCTATCAGGCATACTTCGTTGATGGAAAGAACATTGGAAAAATGGATACCCTGCTCCAGATAGTGGAACAAACAGGGTTGCCCGTAGATGAAGCGCGTACAATCCTGGAACAGGGGGATATGCGAGAGGCTGTAGATGAGGATTGGAGGCGATCTAGGAGTATGGGGGTTACAGGAGTCCCCACATTTGTAGTCAACAATACCGGAATTGTAGGTGCTCAACCCTATGAGCAGCTATCCGACTTTTTAGAGCACGCAGGGGCTTCCAAAAGATAGACTATCATTGTGGCACGATCTATGACCAGCAACTAATTAAACAGGTGATGAACCGAATGG
>JAXHUK010000063.1:0-4480 GCA_034189725.1 Chloroflexota bacterium
ACAATAGTAAATGTCATTCTGAGCCGCAGGCGAAGAATCTCTGTCTGTACACATGGGGAGATCCTCCGATTGCTAAGTTTACACTGAGCGGAGGCGAAGTGCTCCCTCAGAATACCACCCTGATACCACTTTTGGGCGATGCAAATGCTGACCCTAACTGGTATGCTAAGTTCTGTCGACGAAGAGAAGAACTTTGCCAGGAGAGGCCTCTTGACCAGGGATGTCAGCAGGCAGTATGGTTCAGATCAGCAAGCGAAGTATCAGATAAAGGTGCTCGGCACACTTAATGAAAGCTGGTCGGACTGGTTCAATGGCATGACGATCACCCATGAGGACGGCGTCACTGTGCTCGTGGGCACTGTTGTTGACCAATCAGCCCTGCATGGCATACTTGCCAGAATTCGTGATCTGAATCTGATCCTGATCTCCGTAATCCAGGTCGAAATGAATTCAAATACAGACTATTTGTAACCATTAATTGGTTTATAATCACTATATCAATGAAGGAGTTTGGCAATGCCAGATTTCACTCCACAGCAGGTAAAAGCCGGACAGGACCTCTACACTAAATCCTTTCTATCCATATATGATTGGTTCGCCCTCGGCCTCAACTGCCGCTATGTGTGGAAATGTCCCTCGTATCACATGTTAGAGCTATACAACCAGTATGTGTCTTCGAACCACCTGGACATCGGGGTGGGTACCGGATACTTCCTGGATCGCTGTACATTCCCCAGCGCTAGCCCCAGAATTGCGCTGATGGACCTCAACCCTAATTCTCTCGAAGCGGCAGGAAAGCGCCTGCAACGGTACCATCCCGAAACACACCATCACAACGTGCTGGAGCCTTTCAGGATCACCGATCAGTGTTTTGATTCTGTAGGTATAATGAACCTTCTCCACTGTCTGCCAGGCACTATGAAATCAAAGGGAGTTACCTTTGAGAATATCAAAGCGGTACTGAACAAGGGTGGTATCGTATTTGGTTCGACCATCCTTTACCAGGGAATCAAGAGAAGCTCTATGGCCACGTACATTCTGAATCGGAATAACCGCATGGGAATTATGACAAACAAGGAGGATTACGTTGAGGATCTGGAGCGGAACCTGGCCCGGTATTTTTCGGAAAGCTCTGTGCACGTAGTCGGCTGCATGGCCCTTTTTCGGGCCATATCGTAAGCATACCGCATGATAACGTTGTTTGGCTGATGATATAACTTGATCTTGCAACGAAAAAGGAATGAACGATGAAAGTGCTACTGGTGCAACCAACAAAAGCTCCGATAACTATAGGGGGAGAGGATATTCAACTGTATGAACCATTAGCCCTCGAATACATCGCTTCAGGAATAATCAGTGAACATGAAGTGAGAATTCTCGATATGCGTATTGAGAATAGCCTGCTGGCCACCCTGAATGAATTTAAGCCCGATGTGGTCGGTTTAACGTCATATACCGTGAACGTAAATACGGTAAAGGGGCTTTCCCGGGACATAAAAAACTGGAATCCAAAGACGTTCATAGTAGTAGGCGGACACCATGCTACCGTTTCCCCTGATGATTTCCTCATCCCATCGATAGACCTTATAGTGCGTGGTGAAGGTGTACTCGTCTTTAAGCAGGTCATCGAGAGAATTGAAAAAGGTGATGGATTCGATGGCATTCCGGGGATCGCGATGAGAAAAGGTGAAGGTATCGTGAAAACCCCCATGGAGCCATTGGTCGATTTTGATATACTCCCTTTTCCTGAAAGAGGACTCACCGAAAAGTATCGAAATAGCTACTTCGGAGAATGGATGAAGCCGCTGGCGTCTATACGTACTTCGAAGGGCTGCCCGTTCCGCTGCAATTTCTGTGCGCAGTGGAAAATCAATGAGGGCAGGTACCTGAGAAGAAGTCCCGAAAAAATCGTCGAGGAACTCGGCACGATTCACGAGAAGTTCGTCTTTTTTGCCGATGATGAATCGTTGACGGATTATAACCGGATGAAAACACTCGCCAGGCTTATCAAGGAGGCTGGATTGAAGCAGCGGTACTTCCTTTACAGCAGAAGCGACACGGTAGTAAAACATCCGGACCTCCTCGAAATGTGGCGGAGCGTGGGTCTCGAAAGGGTATTTGTAGGACTTGAATTCTTCAGAGACGAAGACCTGAAATACATCAGTAAGAAGTCGACTATCGACGACAATAAAGAAGCGGTGAGAATACTTCATGACCTCGACATAAGCATATACGCATCGTTCATCATAAGGCCTGAATTTAACAGAGAGGATTTCAAAGCATTCAAGCGCTATTGTCGAGAGCTGAATCTGGATTTCGCAACGTTCGCCGTACTGACACCCCTACCCGGCACAGATTTCTATAACGAGGTGGAATCGCAGCTAATCACGCACAATTATGATTATTTCGACTTCATACACACGCTGCTCCCCACAACGCTTCCCCTGAAAGATTTCTATGAAGAGCTTCATAACCTCTATCGACAGGCGATCCCTGCGACCAGACAACTCTCGCAATTGAGAAAATACCGGCTGCGTGATATACCCTCGCTGGCACTCACAGCAAACCGGGTCTATAATCAGGTGAAAATGACGTACAGGGATTACAACCATATATAGTGCAAGTTCGATGAAACCTTGGAAATGTTCATTGTAGAAATACACGTCCGTGTGCTATCCAGGTGCGAACGGACGTCATCCAGCCACTAAAACAGTAATTGGGGGTACAACGTGAAGGTCTTTATCATGGGAGGAACTGGCTTTCTCGGTACGCATCTGCTCCCCAAACTCCTTGAGCACAGCCATGATATTACTGTGCTCACTCGCAGCGAAAAGAAGGCGTTCATCTATGAATCTCTTGGGTTTGAATCACTCGGGATTAAGTGTGTAGTCGGAGATGTACTTCAACCTGAATCGTTTATAGCTACCCTACCCCCTCAGGATATAGTCGTGTCAATCGCCATGCCAGAGTTTCAGCCCGGAAGAATGTCATCAAAACGGTTCAGGGCATTGCAGAATCAGACAATCTCTTATTTTTCGACTCCTATCACCGTTGCCCATAAACTGGGCTGCCCTCTCATTGTGACACTGGGCACCAGTTTTCGCACCAAAGGCGGCGAGGTGGCGGATGAAAGCTGGCCTATCGAACGATTTGGCATGCAAAAGATCGGAGCGCTTGTCGACCCTGTACTGGCTGAGGTAGTTGAGCGGGGAACGCCGCCCTTGATACAGATGCTTCCTGGCCAGATATACGGGCCAGGGGGACTGTTCAAGAACTTCATGTATAAATTTATGAAACAGGGAAAGTATCGCATAATCGGTTCCGGCGCTAACTACATCCCCAGAATACACGTGGAAGATTGCGCTGAAGCCTATGTTCAGGCGATAGAAAAAATGCCAGTCGGAGAGAGGTTTATTATCGCTGATGATGGGCAATGCACCCAGCGAGAGTTCTCCGATCTTATGGCCGATTGCATGAATGTTCCCCGACCGAAAACAATCCCCGGTTTCATAATAAGAATTGTGGCGGGGAAACTGATCTATGAGACTGCTACTATGAATTGTCGCGTCAGCAATGCCAGGGCAAAGAACTATCTCGATTGGAGATTAACCTACCCAACATATCGAGAGGGTTTGCCTGCTGCAATTGGAGCAATCGAGAATATGAGCAGGAGTAACGAGGTTGCTGGATAATCAGCTTGAAGAAATACAGGGGTACCGTACGGTTGGAAACGTTTACAGAAATAAGAGACTTTGTCGATAATCCTCATTATGATGAGCAAAGGCGACAATCGCTGAGCCGGCTGGACATCGACACCATCGATGCACCCATCCTGGATATAATCGATGGTTTTTCAAAGCTGCCCTACTGTTTCACCTTGCAGAGCTGCTACGGGCATTTTCTGTACGCCGGGCAAAGGGATCCCCAGAACACCGAGCCTTTGCCCGTTTCTCATGGTATTGCACAGGTCGAGTACAGAATTGCCTACCTGGCCCTGTGCATACAGAGCAGTGATTCGGGAAGAGCGCTATTTCAGGACCTCAGAGAGATCCCCACGATCGATCCCGAAAATATTCAGTTCGGATGCGCAGGATGGTTCTGGAAAAAACAGGTGAATTCGTACGTGCTACAGGTCGAGCCAAAAAGATATATGCTGAAAGACAGGGCCTCCGTGACCTATCAGGAAGCGGTACACCTGGAAAGGGTTAGAGGGGAATTCTTCTCCGGACTCAGAAGAATTCTTCAAAAGAGCAGGTAGAGTGGGTGAAACCCACCCTTTCTAATACTTCCTAGGGTGGGGTGGTGGGTTTCACCCACCCTACAAAGCTCCTATCGTTATTGCCTCTACATCAGGCTGCACGCTCGTTTTGACCATAGGCACCAGTTTTCGCACCAAAGGCAAAAGTTGGCCTATCGAACGATTCGGCATGCATAAAATCGCAACTTGACATCCGCTCCAGCCGCAGGTACAATATGCGTA
>JAXHUK010000064.1:0-3343 GCA_034189725.1 Chloroflexota bacterium
GGTGCACAGACCAGCTACAGGCAAATTTAATCTGAGCACGTACGCTACCGGTAAAGTAATCCCTATATGACCTATCGGCGTCATCGGCAATCCGTCCCCATATATACGAAGATACTCTACCATACTGAGCGGCGCTCGTCGACAACTGCTATAGCAAAGGCCTCTCATAATTGATAAAAACTCCAGAATCCAATACAGCCTTTCTTGTGGCATGCCTTGTTACCCTCTATAATGAAACCAGCACTGCTCAAGGAGGAACTCATGGATGATGGACTCACGCCGGAAAAAGCCTATGCCAAGAGTGAATTCGACAGCGAAGTGAGCAAACTGCTGGATCAAATATACTCGGTTGCACCTGCTGAGAGACAGTTCTTCCTGGCGAAGCAGATTCGCGAGATTCAGAGCAAGAAAGGTGCAGAGTTCAATGATAGACTGGAAATACTGAGAGCGGCAGTCAAGAGAGGCAACCTGTTACTGGAATTGAAAGCTGCCCAGGAGATAATAGAAATGGAGAATCTGCGGCGGAAAGCGAGGCCAAAACGAAATTGAACGACGAGCACTATATGAAAAAAGCACTGGCTCTCGCCCGCAGAGGACTGGGGAAAACGAGCCCCAATCCTATGGTGGGCGCATTATTTGTCAAAGATGACGAGATAATCGGCCAGGGTTATCACCGCCGCTTTGGGGGTCATCATGCCGAGATCGATGCCATTGAGCATACACGAGGCGATATAAACGGATCGACCCTCTATGTCACCCTGGAGCCCTGCTGCCACCATGGTAAGAAAACCCCTCCCTGCCTTGACGCCCTGCTCAAATACAACCTGGCGAGGGTTGTTATCGGCACTATAGACCCCAACCCACAGGTAAACGGCAAAAGCATTGAAGCCCTCAGAGAGCATGGTATCGAAACAAAGGTCGGGGTATTGAGTGAACGTTGTAACGAACTCAATGAGGTCTATTTCAAGTACATTCAAACAAGAATGCCGTTCATTACCCTGAAATTCGCGCAGACCCTGGATGGCAGGATAGCCACAACTACAGGTGATTCACGATGGATAAGCTCCGAGCCATCCCTGAAGCTGGCTCACCAGCTTCGCAGCTTCCACGATGCAGTTCTGGTAGGGATCAACACAGTTCTCACGGATAACCCTCAATTAACAGTACGGCTGGTGGATGGGAGAAACCCCCTCCGCATCGTCATCGACAGCAAATTGAGAATCCCTCTGAACTCCAGGATTCTGCAAGACCAGGAAACAGCCCCAACTGTTATCGCGACAACCTCCCGTAACAGCGAAAAATCGTCCTCCCTGAGACAGATAGGCATCGAGGTGCTGGATGTCGCAGAGGACAGAGAAGGCAGGGTTGATCTGGTAGAACTGTTCCAGAAGCTGGGGAAACGCAACATTTCCTCTGTATTGGTGGAAGGAGGGGCGACAGTCATCACCTCGCTTATCCGACAAGGACTTGCAGATAAGCTTTTAGTAATCCTATCCCCCAAGATCACAGGTAAGGGGATTGATACAATAGGCGATCTTGAGATACTGGACATAGGCCGTGCCCTGAGATTTTCTTTCGTCAGGACATACAGAAGCGGGGAAGACCTGGTCATCGAAGCAAGGTATGCCCGCTAATATACGTACGGATACGGCTCTCCAGCTCTTCATAACGAAACAATCGATTGTAGTCAATCAATCCTGCCAATGCCCGAGAGTACGCCCGAAGCCCTGTTTCCTCCAGAATCGATACTGGATTGAGTCCGCCGATAACGATTGCTCCCACTCTCCCCTCGCTTACCGGTATTTCAAGGAGCGTCTGGCTAATTCGACCGATTCTCACGAATCCGCCGAGTCCCACATTCTCCAATTTGTGTGCAAGCTTTTCCACAAGTTCACGGCTCTCAGCGGGAAATTCACGGAAACTTGCACCTATCCTTCCATTCCCCGTTTCTATCGCACCAATGTAATTCGTCATGCCACTGCGGATGAACACTTCAAGGGGATCAATACTGGTGCCATCGTAGGTAATGATTTCAACAAATCGAGTCGGCTTTCCGCCTTGAAGTTCCAGAAGACCACCGAATCGCGAGTTGGTAGGGATACCATACTTCAACAGTACGCCATTCAGGGTAATGGAACACGCTGTGCCAACCCCCACCATACCCTCCGGTACCGTTATATGACCGATACTCTCCCCAGGCTCCAGGAGAGCTACAAGCTGGCCCATAGCATACCCTTTCTCGAATACCTTGCAGATCATACCGACACGCTCCAGTAGCTGCCCGGGCTCCACCAGGGTTATATTTATCACCACTGTACCCGACCTGTCAGTGATATCGAAATCCATTCGGTATGTCATCTGGTCGATCTTGGCAGACATGAACGCCGCTCGCTCCATGATCCTGGATGAATCCAGTTCACTCAACCCCTTTTGAGTAATGTGACGGCCACGTTTGCCGATACTCTGTGTTAGACCATCCTCGTCCATCCGCTTGAGATAAAAGCGCACTGTCCGTTCGCTCACATGTTGACCAAACGCCGCAAGCTCCTCACTTATCCTTGAACTGCTGAGCGGTATATCACTCCCACGCAAAATACTCAGAATCGATAGTTGTTTCTCTCTCGTCTTTTCACCCATAGTAATTGGATTCTAGTATCAGGATGAATGATTGTCAATTGCCGCTATTGCCCTGGATATTGCCATGAAGTTCACCGGGGCACTACGTGTAATTCCGCTATTTATTCCGAAAATAGGCCTATCCCGATCGTCCTGAGCTTGTCGAAGGGCCGTTCATGGTTCGACGTGCTCATCACCTCTATTTTCATGATTCGGTTGTGGGCCGTAGGCGCATGGGGGGGGTACTTTGAGCAAAGCCATCCTTTCATCACGCAATCGAGTCACTGCGATAGCGGCAATTTTGCCAATTAAATAACCACAGGGAAAACACTACCTTAACAACCATATTCACCTCAATTAATAAAACAGACCAGCACTCGAAGGTATTGACATATCCCGACGCCAATGATACCATCAGCAAGTGATTTCGTGGAGTGCGTAAACGGCAACCTATTACCGCCAAACATAATAAATGATCACCATGCTAGCTGAGCCATACAACCGCGCTAGCGGTCAGGAAGTTTGTAATGGGATTTGATACGCAGGATGTCGAGAGAAGGGTGCTTTCCATCCTCAAGATTCTTAATGAATGTCAAGAGCCCCTGGGAGGTAGGGCTATCGCTCGACGTTTGAGAGACTATGGAGTTGAACTCAGCGAGCGAGGTGTACGATACCATCTTAAACTTGCGGACGAACGGGGATTGACCCAGCTCGTGGGACAGGATGG
>JAXHUK010000065.1:0-9184 GCA_034189725.1 Chloroflexota bacterium
CCTTCAGCCTGTTTAAACTCGGCCTGCGCATAGAAGCAGTTGCCGATGAGACAGAGCAGTGCTGCCTTTTGACTCCCTGTCGGTCCCTCACCGAGGGCTTGCCGGAACGACGTGATGGCGTCATCGTATTTATATTGTTCCTTGTGCGCCATGCCCTCGGTGAACGGGTCTTTTATCTCGGGTTCAGCGGTGGGCAGGCCATCGAGGTATTCGGCTATGCGGCCAAGCTTGGTATCGATTTGAAGTAGCGTCTCCCCTTGGTCAGGTTTTCGCTTCCAAGGCTGACGTCGGATAAACTCATATATTGCGATAATGCCGACCATTATGCCTATTATGGTCGCTATCGTAGTTAAGTCCATGTGTTTCTAAGTAGCTCCTTATTCACCGAATCTGAAGGAGTAATTCATGAATTTCTCCTAAGATGATTGACCACCATTTGCTGCGATGCTTTTATCCGCAGCAAATCCTGGCAGTGCTTATCGTGGATTATACTATCCACAGGTGACAAATTGCAATTTCCATGCTCACTGGGGAGTGTTTTCTTCTGCACGTGTTGCACATGGGTTGCAATCCCCCCTGCCCCCCTTTGAAAAAGGGGGGAAAAGGACGCTTTGTAAAAGGGAGGCAAAGAAATCCCCCTTTGGAAAAGGGGGATTCAGGGGGATTCTTTTGAAAATACCATCTACCCCGATCACCCTGAGCCCTTCGGTAAACTCAGGACAGGCCTGTCGAAGGGCCGTTCATGGTTCGACTGGCTCACCACGAACGGAAACTGTCATGGCTGTTTTCACAGTGTGCAGTGCTGGTGGTCGATATGATTGGCTCGCTACCGGTATCTCTTGACCTCGAACCTGTAGAGGTTGACCGGCCCGCCCATGACCAATCCTGCCTTCTGGCGGCAGATGTCTATCTGCTGCTCCACGGTATTCACCCCTTCGATGTCGGGGAGCAGCAACCCGCGCCGGCTGCCACTTTCCACGATCAGGCCATACCTTTTGGGGTCGAGCTCTTGCTCGCTCTCCACGAACTCTGGCGGGGTGAGCACATCGACGCTGTAGGTCAGGTGGGGCAACTCGTTGGGGGTCACCGGCGGGAAGCGGGTATCACGTGTCGATGAGCTTATGGCGTTATTGATTATCTCCTCGGCGACGTTGGCATGCATTGGCTCAAATGTGCCGATGCAGCCTCGCAGCTCGCCGTGCTTTCTGATGGTGACGAAGACGCCTGCCTTTTCCTTCATCTCCGGAGTAAGTGAAGATGGGCGGGGGATCTTGTGCTGTTTTATATAGCTCTCTACGGTCTCTTTGGCCAGTTTTGTCAGCGGGTGCATTTCCTCTCGTTGCATAGTCCACCTCGCTATTATATCGGTGTTCGGTTGCCAGCTTTCTGGTTCCTGAATGCTTATGATATTAGTATACCAGCATACCCCACTACACTGGAGTAGTCACCGGTGTGATCACCGCTTGTGAGGTAGCTCACCAGCTCCGTTTGTTTCGCTCCCAGAACCCTGGCGGCGGAGATGAGCGCAATCGTCGGTGCATAGCCACACATCGATATATCTAGCTCCTTAATGCGACTCATGAGCTCGTCCTCGTTAAGCTCGAGTATGGCGTCTATGGCCTGTGTGTCTTTTTGCCGGGCCGATTCCCGGGATTCGTAGTGGGTCATGTCGCTGCTGGCGATAATAACTGCCTCTGATCCTAGCTCCTTGATTGACTCGGCTATCTCTATGCCGATCTCTTTATAGACGGCAAGTCGGGCATGGGAGAGCACGATGGGCACTATCTTGACATCGCGCCTGAGGTATTGCAGAAACGGAATCTGAACCTCGATAGAGTGCTCGAACAGATGTGCCACCTCGTCTTCCTCGAGGTGCGCTGATCTGGCCAAGATATGTTTCGCCAGGCGTGAGTCGATTTCCACCTCACCCAGCGGTGTTTTCCATGAGCCCCCGGTCATGATGCTGAAGGGTTTCCCCGTACCTCTGTGGTTGGGACCCAGTATGATGAATGTATCCTTGAGCCGGATTCTGGATATAACCTCGCCGGTAACTGCCCCGGAGTAGATGTACCCTGCATGGGGCGATACCAACCCGATGGCGTCTCTTTTCGGCGCTGTTTTATTGATGAATCCCTTGATCTGTGCTTCCAGCGTAGAGCGCGATGCCGGATAAAACTGACCTGCGACAATCGGTTCTCTAACTACCATAACTCCCTCCTTCCAGCCCCTTAGTTCATGGTTATTGCTCTTTGAGAGATTTTTATACCACAAAGCCCTCGGATGTCTGCTTCGCGATGATACGGCAGACATTGGGTCTGCTTGATCCTGATAAGGTAGACACGGGGGTCTGTTTCCTCCTGATAAGGCAGACACGGGGGTTTGTTTCCTCCTGATAAGGCAGACACGGGGGTCTGCTTGATTCTGATAGGGCAGACACGGGGGTCTGCTTGATTCTGATAGGCAGACACAGGGTCTGCTTGATCCTGATATGGGCAGACATTGGGTCTGCTTGATCCTGATATGGGCAGACATTGGGTCTGCTTGATCCTGATATGGGCAGACACAGGGGTCTGCCCCTACTATTTAATTCTGAAGTTGAGATTTGCTCCGCAAAAGCGGCATCTGGAGCCATCCAGACCGTCCACTTCGGTGTGGTACCCCATGCGTTTTACTACCGTGCGGCCACAGGAGTAGCAGACGGTGTTCTCACCTTCGTGGCCGGGCATGTTGCCCACGTAAACGAAGCGGAGTCCCACGTTTCGCCCGATGTCATAGGCACGATTGAGCGTCCCCACTGGCGTCGGTGGCAGGTTTTGCAGTTCATACATGGGATGGAACCGGGTGACATGCCAGGGGGTGAGTTCACCGAGGTGGTCCCGGATCCAGGTAGCGATGCCTGTGAGTTGGTCATCATCGTCGTTCATTGTGGGAATGATGTTGGTAATCACCTCGACATGCATCCCCCATTTATGCTGTGCCCTCTCGGCGACTTCAAGGATACCTCGCCATTTCGATATCTTTGCCAGTTGCTTGTAGAAGGAGTCGGAGAAACCCTTGATGTCTACTCTCCAGGCATCGAGGTAAGGCCCTATGGCATCCAGTGCCTCGGGCGTGGAGTACCCGTTGGTCACATATACGGTATACAGTCCTTCTGCTTTGGCGAGCCTGGCTGCATCTAACGTGTATTCCAGCCAGATTCCAGGCTCGTTATAGGTCCAGGAGATTCCCTCGCAATCGTTGCGTTTCGCTAATTCGATTGAGGACTCAGGTGAGATATGCTGCGAGCCGTGCATCCCTTCCCTGGACGTCAAACAGGATATCTGCCAGTTCTGGCAGTGCTTGCAGTGGAAATTACAGCCCCACCCTCCCAGAGAAAAGACCCTGCTTTGAGGATGGAAGTGGAACAATGGCTTTTTTTCGATCGGGTCGACTGCAACGGACGATACCTCTGCGTAGTTCAGGATGTGGAGGACGCCATCGATATTTTGACGCATGCGGCAAAGCCCGAATCTGCGATTATTAATTACGCAACGCCACTGGCAGACATGGCAGCGAACCGCGGAGCCAGCGAGTTTTTCATACAACATCGCCTCTTGCATAGCTGCTTCCCCCGGGATGAGGCAAATTTACGTCGGTGGTAAGCGAAGTCTATCACATCGATTGGCCGATGTCTATCTGTGATGGCTATACAAAGACACTTGCCAAAGCAAGTATAAGGGGCTAGAATTGGTGTATTCAGCCGTGAATGGTTGATGGGCTGTTGTTTGATATTCTATTGGGTGTGGAGGAAGTCCATGAACCGAATGTTCACTGAAGGTAATGTTATTTATCCATGTAGTGAGAGCAGGAAATATTGGTGGTAAGGATAAAAAATGGCTAAGAAATCACGCAAGACAGCTGTAAAATACTCGGAGTTGAGTAAATCAGGTAAGAAACGACAACCGAATAGACCCAGTGTTCCCCCCAGTGTTCCAACGAGGGTAGTATCCACATCGGAGACTGAGAAAGTTGTTCGTCCTGTCAGGACGAGGCAGGTTGAACCGAAGAAAAAACTTCCATCATATCAGTATGTGAGATTGGATTTGCGGAGGATTGGCATCCTGGCCGGAGTGATGGTTATTATTCTGATTTTGTTGAGCTTCGTCTTGGGTTAGAAATCCTCATCATCCTCGTCGGGATCTATCACATCTGAGTGCATTCTCGAAAACGGCAGGAGCGGGCCGCCCTTTTCCCCGGATTTTCTTCTCCTGGAGGGGAGTTTTCCTATTTCTTCCTTTACCTCAGATATCTTCTGTTCGGGATTGCCGACAGTTAGATCCACGACTACGCCACGTGCTCCAAGGCTCCAAAAGGACTCCAGGTTACTGGTTGCCAGATCGCTAGGTAGAGCTATTATAAGGTGTTTGCTTAGTCCCCTGATGAGTCTGTGATATGCCATAACCTGACTGATGCTGAGGGAGGCTTCACCTTCATTTGCCACAGGGAGGAGCACCGCATCAATAGACAAGTGGTTTGCTGTTCTTATGAGACCTCCGCCTGAAGAAGGCTCCATTCTCAGCACCTTACCGATTCGATCTTCATCGAGAATTGTTGCCGGGGTTTTGTCCGGATTGAGTATGATAAAGTCACACTCTGTTTTAACAAGCTGCTCGCTGTCTTCTTTAGTCAGTGTGTCCAGGGATACACCCCATGGAACGGAGAGCTTGGTGCTGCTCAGTCGAGCCAGTGTATCTTTGTTCCCCCGAGATTCAGTGTTCAACAGTAGTATGTCGGCACCCGCTTGTGTAGCGGTAGTGGCCAGTTCGGAATCTCCTGCAGGCATATCTGCGATGATTAGCATCTGTGGCGTCTTTTCTCTGGATGCTGAAACCCCGAAACCAATAGGTTGAGTTCCCCCATCTGAGATGTGCTTCAGTTTCTCTAAAAGCCTGCTCATGTTTCACCTTCGTTTGCTGCTACTTCTAGAACGTAGCATACCTTTAGTCGAAGTATGATGTCAAGTCGGGCAGTGGATAGCCAGGTTACGGAATATGCATATAGTGGTTCGGATTTAAGCTGTACGTAGATATGCGCTGATAGTACGACGCTTTAAGCTAACGTCATTTTACTTTTGGGGTCCCCATCCCCACAATCTGTCCTTGCCACACCTGGTGCATTTGATAACAATAGCCACCGAACCCTCGGCGTTACAGGAACTGCACTTGAACATCTTGCGAGCGTTATAGGCAGGTGTAGACTGAAGTCCTTGCAGTATCCCTTCAACCTGAGCACTGAGTTCTTGCAGTTGATTTGTCAGGGTGCGAATATCCTGCTCTTCCGTTTTCATGATGTTTTGGTCACTGGTTTGCATTACTGCAATTGCGTTTTCTAATTGACCAATCTTATTAATCTCGGCTTCTACTCTGGCGAGGCGTTGAGCCAGATCGGTTAATACAGTGTCGGAGATGGCTTGAGGAGCAGGTGCTGGTTGAGACGCTGGCTGAGACATAGCTTGAGGTTGAGGCGTAGGCGCAGGCTGGGGAGCAGGCGCAGGCTGGGGAGCAGACGCAGGTTGGGGAGCAGGCGCAGGCTGGGGAGCAGGAGCAGGTTGGGGAGCAGGCGCAGGCTGGGGAGCAGGCGCTGGCTGAGGAGCAGGCGCTGGCTTCGGTGTTTCCTTGGGGGCAGCTTGTGCCGCTGGGTTTCCCGAGAGCAGTGCGTCTATTTCAGCTTGAGAAAGTGCCTTATTGTTCTCGTCCATTTAATATTCCAAAGCATTAGTAACTAGTATGCTCTGATACTTCATGTCTGAAAGGTCTATGTCATACGGTTTATTTAGTGGTTGCGAATGTGCATCGAAACAAACACGCACAACCGGTCTTCCAATGTGACCGATATTGGCATCAGCTATGATACCGGTCTCTTTGGTACTTAATTTCACGGTCACCCCCGAAGGGTAAAGGGGGACTTGTCGAGCGAATATCTCTACGAGGTCCAGATCAAATAGCTCTCCCCCATAGGCCATGATGAACTCTATAGCTTCGTGGGGCATAAGTGTTCGTCGCTGTGGTCGCTTTGAAACTAATGAATAGTACGTGTCGACTATGGAGATGATCTTGGCGAAGAACGAAATGTCACTTTCCCTGAGTCTGGCAGGATAACCGCTTCCGTTGCACCGTTCATGGTGATGAAGAACAGCCTCGGCTACTTCTGGCGGGATACGGCTGTGTTGTTTGAGTATTTCGTAGCCAAGTTGCGGGTGTTTTATAAATGTCTGAAGCTCGACATCTGCTAGTGGTTCCAGTTTGTCTCTGATTTCCGGTGGCAAAAATATGTAACCAATATTCATGAGCAACGCTGCTATCCCCAGATTAGGGAGC
Source organism: Chloroflexota bacterium (assembly GCA_034189725.1). Lineage (GTDB taxonomy): Bacteria > Chloroflexota > Dehalococcoidia > SZUA-161 > SZUA-161 > JAXHUK01. The sequence continues at coordinate 6,357 of JAXHUK010000065.1, forward strand.
TTGAGCATATTGTAGTTCGTCATCCTGCCTACGAGTATAGATAGCCCTGCTACCTTCACCGGATAAACATAGCGGTATTCTTCTAAAGTGTTACAGCCTGCTACATTTGGTTCTCCGATAACCTCCGGGTAGAGCTGGCGTGTCATTGAATACATTGGTTTTGTAACCTGTTCCAGCAGGAATGGATCGACAGTTTTGCTAACCTCACTTTCAGTTATTAACTCTCGCAGTGCTTGTGTAGCTTCTGCCTCCAGTTCGGGGGCAAAGGTAGGCTGCACCAGAACATCATCGACGCGCCAGTCATCTATTAAAATCTGTCCTACCCCATAGATAGTGAGGCTGGTTATTGACTTGCTGGTAAGTTTATCTCCTGCATCGAGAATCAAATTACCGTGACTATCGAAGACAGCCCGACTAAGAACCATTCCCTGTTTCGCGTTTTTTGCTGATATACGACGCATTTTAATCACCTATCTCTTGACACCGGATACATCGCGGACGTTGTTATTGTTTACTAGTGGCGTACTGCTCGCAGGCTTTTGATGAAAAGAGGTGTGTAACCTCGTAAATTTAAAATCATAGCACCCCAACAAGGTTTCAGTGCCACCACTGAAAAATATTCCATTCCCTTTGAGGGAATTATAAAATCCTTGATAGAGCTTGTTCTTAAATTCGTCTGAGAAGTAGATTACCACATTACGGCAGATTATCATGTCAAAACCTGTTTCGAAGGGATCCTTAAACAGATTGTGCTGTTTAAACTCCACTTTTTGTTTTAACCAGTCTGCCACTTTATAGCCGGCGTCCGACTCGGTAAAATACTTTGTTATGATGTGATGTTTCACATTCTTTATATCTGATTGTGTGTAAGGCCCACCTGCTCTTGCTTTCGTAAGGACGACATTGTCTATGTCAGTGGCCAGTATCCGGTGCTTTTGATTGGGGGTCAGTTCATTCAGCAAAATAGCTACGGAGTAAGGCTCAGCACCGTGCGAACAGCCTGCACTCCAGATATTGAGACGTCGGCTACGACGCAGCAGGTCTGGTAATATGTGTGTGCTTAGAACGTCGAACTGCTCTTTATCACGGAAGAACTCAGATACATTGATGGTCAAGAAATCACGTAATTTTGTGAGTGAATCACCATTTATCTCTAACATTTTGCAATACGAATCGACATTTGGTTCCTTTGAGCGGGCAATAAATCCCTCCAGCCGGCGACGCATCTGGTGGCTTTTGTAACCTTCAAGATCGATATCGATTAACTTCAGTATTGTAGTCTTGAGTTGTGAGTATTCTTTATCATCCACGGTATGTTCTCCTGCTAGATAGTCTTTTCGAAGCCGGAACCTGGCGAGAATCTAAAATGGTTTAGGGTTAATGGCATTCTCCTACACTCTGACAGTGGAATGACGATCCGCTTTTTTTCCGCATGTCCTGGTTATTTCCCGTGCCATCATGTGAAGCGGTAGCACTTTGTCTGCCGCACCAGCTTCAACGACGCTCCCAGGCATTCCGTATATGGCACATGTTGATTTATCCTCAACTATCACGTTACCTCCTGCTGCCTTGATCAGAGTAGCCCCTCGCGTCCCATCGGAGCCCATACCTGTCAAGACAACACCCAGGGATGAATTGCCATAAACCCGTGCCACTGATTCCATAGTTATATTCACTGAAGGCCGAACTCCACATTCAGTCGGCCCCTTATCGAGCCCTATTTTCCCGTTCTTGGCTATGATCATGTGGTAACCACCAGGAGCGAGAAGAGCCTGTCCTGGCCATATGAGGTCTCCTGACTGCGCCTCCTTAACTGTTATCTCGGAAATTTGGTTTAATCTGTCGGCGAGTGACCTGGTGAATCCCTCCGGCATATGTTGCACTATCAGTATTGGCGCTGGAATACTAGCTGAAAGAGCAGGTATAAGCTCACATAGTGCTTGCGGTCCTCCTGTCGAGCTTCCGATGATCACCACTCTGTTTATACTGGAGGAGCTCCTTACTGCCGGTTTATGTATTTGCTGATGTGCCGGACGGGGTTTTGCTATTATTTTCCGCCTTGATATCGTGACACCTGCTGCACCCTTGATCTTGTGTATCAACTCCTGTGTTGTTTCTTCATGACCTGCTGGACTGGCAACGGAATGTTTGAGAAAGAAATCCACTGCACCCATCGCTAACGCTTTGATGGTGGACTCTGCTCCCTCTGCAGTCAGAGCACTGAGCATAACGACCGGTGTCGGGCACTCCAGCATGATACGTTCGAGTGCTGTAATCCCGTCCATACGGGGCATAACCACATCCATAGTTATAACATCTGGCTTTAATATTGCCGTCTTTTCTACTGCCTCGATGCCATCCTGAGCATACCCTACAATCTCTATCTCAGGATCGCATCCAAGTTTCTTTGCAAGGGTAGATCTTACATATGCTGAATCATCGACTATGAGTAATCTAGTTTTGTGTTCCACTTGTTCCCCCTGATGGGCGCTTGTGAGGGAAAGTACGCGAGGTAATTGCACCCATCAAATATTTTGTTGCATTAGCCTGTCAGCTTTTTCACTGCATCAAGCACCCTATTTCCATCAAACGGTTTAACTACGAAATCCACCGCTCCGGCCTTCAGGGCTTCCATTACTATGCTCTGCTGCCCCATAGCAGTAACCATTGCTACCCTGGCGCTGGAGTCGATTTTCCGTATCTCTTTTAAGGTTTCCAGGCCATCCATTTCAGGCATCGTTATATCCAGTAGCACACCATCGGGCCTGTTAGTTTTATATTGTTCCAGCGCTTCAATTCCATTTCCTGCTTCAATGACCTCATATCCC
>JAXHUK010000066.1:0-4488 GCA_034189725.1 Chloroflexota bacterium
CCCAGAGTCACACTTGGGACAAAAACTGCCTAAAACTGATCCCATAAGTATAGCTAAAAGAGGTATCGACTTTTATGAAAGCTACATACGTAAAGCAGAACAGTTTTTTATAAAGTAACCATCCAATCCCTATACCGCCTCTGCTGTCAAGCAAGCCCCCCCCCTCTAGTTCCTCAATTACGCCCCTCGTGATTGACTTGCCAAACGAAGAGGATGGGTGTATCATCTTTGTAGAAACGTAAAGGGGGCACTCCCATGAAAACCCGCATACAAAAATGGGGCAACAGTCTCGCAGTGCGCATCCCAAAATCATTTGCTGTCGAGGCGGGGTTGGAGTATGATGCACCCGTTGATATGTCCCTGGTCGATGGAAAATTGGTGGTGAAACCTATCGTTGAGTCAGTTTTGACTCTCGAAAGCCTCCTGGAGCAGGTGACCGAACGAAACATACATAAGGAAGTCGATACCGGCCACCCAACAGGTAACGAAACGTGGTAAGTCCTGAATCATTCGTTCCTGATCGCGGCGATGTCGTCTGGATTACCTTCAATCCCCAGGCTGGACACGAGCAAACAGGGCGACGCCCCGCAGTAGTGCTCTCGCCTGCGGCCTATAACAACAAAGTAGGTCTTGCCATTCTCTGCCCCATTACCAGTCAGATCAAAGGCTATCCCTTTGAGGTCATTGCCCCTGCTGGCCTGGGCATCAGTGGGGCAATACTGGCCGATCAGGTCAAGAGTGTGGATTGGCGAGCACGAAATGCGGATCTGATCTGTTCCCTGCCGCCGGGGACGGTTGCCGATGTGTTGCAAAAACTGGGCACCCTGTTGTCATAGTAAGAGTGGGTAGACTGGCCGACGTCGGCCAGCCTACCCTGCGAGGGAGTAACAATGGGTGAGGATGTGAATCCACTATCCCTTTTTCACCCGCTCATTGCGCGGTGGTTTGAGGAGCGAGTGGGACAGCCCACGAATGTTCAGGAGCAAAGCTGGCCCCGGATCGCCGCCGGCGAGCACCTCCTCATTACTGCACCCACAGGCAGTGGTAAGACACTCACAGCGTTCCTCTGGGCAATCAACCAACTGGTGACCGGGGAATACGCCAGCGGCCACACCAGCGTGCTCTACGTTTCACCGCTCAAAGCGCTGAACAACGATATCTACCGCAACCTGGTCGCACCCCTCGCCGAGTTGCAGCGGGTCTTCGAAGAGGCGGGAGAGTTCTTCCCGGATATCCGTGTTCAGACCCGTAGCGGGGATACCCCGCAGTCGGAGCGATACCGGATGCAGCGCCATCCCCCGGAGATTCTCATCACTACCCCTGAAAGCCTGAACCTGCTTATCAGCTCCCAGGGGGGCAGGTCTATGCTAACCAGCCTGTCAACGGTGATTCTCGACGAGATTCATGCCGTGGTTGGCACCAAGAGGGGGACACACCTTATCACAGCTGTAGACCGATTGGTGCGGCTCTGCGGTGAGTTCCAGCGTATTTCATTATCGGCAACCATCAGGCCATTGGAAACCGTAGCGGAATTCGTTGGCGGACTCACTACTGAGGGGAGTCTCCACGCACCCCGATATACGCCACGTCCGGTCTCAATAGTGCGTTCCGAATCAACAAAACAATATGACGTTCGCGTGAAATTTCCCAGGGAGGCCACGAATCGGGAAACCAAAGACTCGGTATGGGACCCCCTTGCGGAAGAGTTCAAAAAGGTCATCGATAGCAACCGCTCAACATTGCTGTTCACCAACAGCAGGCGTCTCTGCGAGAAGATCACACTGAAAATAAATGATGGTGAACATCATCCCATTGCTTACGCACATCACGGCTCGCTGTCCCGCGAGATACGCAGCGAGGTCGAACAGAAGCTCAAGGCCGGGGAATTGAAAGCGATTGTCGCTACCAACTCGCTGGAGATGGGCATCGATATCGGAGCGCTGGATGAGGTAGTGCTCATCCAGTCGCCGCCGTCGGTGTCCTCGGCAATTCAGCGTATCGGACGCGCCGGGCATCAGGTCGGCCAGGTCAGCCGCGGCACCCTGTTCCCCACGCACTCCCAGGATTTTCTGGAAGCGGCGGTGCTAGCCTCGGAGATCCTCAGTCAGGATATCGAGGCAGTCGAGCCTGTACAGTGCCCTCTCGATGTGCTGGCACAGGTAATCGTCTCTATGGTTGGGGTTGAGAAATGGGATATAGATGAGCTTTACGCGCAGGTGAGGACAAGCTATCCCTACAGACACCTCAGCCGCGAACAGTTCGACCTGGTGCTCAATATGTTGGGGGGACGCTATGCAGACAGCAGGATTCGGGAGCTCAAGCCTCGTATCTCCATTGATCGGCTCGACAACTCGGTGGCCGCCAGGAAGGGGGCACTGCTAGCGCTGTACATGGCTGGCGGCACTATACCCGACCGCGGCTATTTTCACCTCAGGCACCATGATAGCAACGCCCTGATCGGAGAGCTTGACGAGGAGTTTGTCTGGGAAGCGTCGATCGGGCAGACTCTTACCCTGGGCACACAGAACTGGAAGATCGAGCGCATCACGCACAACGATGTATTCGTAATTCCGGCCAATCCCAAAGCAATGGCCGTCCCCTTCTGGCGTGCCGAGGAAAACGGCCGAGAATTTCACTTCTCGGAACGGATAGCCCGTTTCCTCGAGGTTGCCGATGCCCGCCTGAACGACTCCGATTTCGTTGCCACACTGCAGCATGACAACCATATGGATGAAATAGCAGCGGGGCAGCTTATCGCCTTCTTAAAGAAGCAGAAGGAGGAAACCAGGAGTTCGTTGCCGCACCGTCATCACCTGTTAATCGAATATGTAAGCAGCGGACCAGGGTCGGTTCCGGGGAACCAGCTTGTCGTGCATACCATGTGGGGCGGTCGCGTCAACCGCCCGTTCGCTATGGCGCTGGATGCTGCCTGGGAGCAACAGTTCGGACAGCGGCTTGAGCTGTACGCTGCCGACGATTGTATTGTGCTCATACTACCCCACGATGTGCGTGGTGATGAAGTGCTATCACTGGTGACCAGCGCCAATGTCGAATCGTTGCTGAGGAAGCGCCTCGAGGGGTCCGGGTTCTTCGGCGCGCGATTTAGAGAGTGCGCTGGCCGTTCGTTACTCCTGACGCGCAACAAAATCAGCGAACGTATGCCGCTCTGGATGAGCCGCCTGCGCTCTCAGAAATTATTGGATGCCGTTCTGCAATACGATGATTTCCCCATCCTGCTCGAGGCCTGGCGTACCTGCATGCAGGACGAGTTCGACCTGGAAAGCCTGCGACAGGTACTGTCGGAACTCGAATCCGGGCTCATTCACTGGTCTGAGACCCGCACTGCGTTCCCCAGCCCCATGGCACAAAGCATAACATGGTACCAGATCAGCCAGTACATGTACATGGGTGATGAACCTGCTTCGGGGAAATCATCCAGGCTTCGTAGCGATCTGCTTCACGATGTAGTGTTTACTCCCGGGCTTCGTCCCACAATTCCCCAAGAGTTGATAGAGCGATTTGAGCTAAAGCGGAAGCGGCTCATTCCGGGATATTCACCGGAATCACCGCGCGATCTGGTCGACTGGGTTAAAGAAAGGTTGCTCATCCCTGCTTCGGAGTGGGAGACCCTCCTCCAGGCCATACGCGGCGACCACGAGGTTGATACTACAGAGTTGCTGGAGGCTGTTTCGGGGAGACTGGTACGGATTACCCCTCCGGAGGCGTCTGAGCCGCTGATCGTTGCACTGGAGATACTCCCCCGGATACTATACGGCCTTTATGGCGGGGCGACCGACATCTCAACTGAACTTCTGTCTTCCGACAGTGTAACCGCATCCATGAACAATGGTGAGATCACTGACCTCGAAGGGGATGCTGACGATGTGGTACTATCGGTGCTTGGTGAATGGATACGGTTTTATGGCCCGGTAACAATCGAGTTCTTAAGGAATACGTTAGGGATTGATACACAACGTTTGTTGCTGTCCCTGGAAGACCTCATCGATTCACAGGAAATCATTATGGGTCAGCTTGTAACGGATTACCCTGAAGATACCATCTGCGATAGCGAGAACTTCGAGATTCTGCTGAGGCTCATGAGGTCGGATGCGATACCGGCATTTGAGCCTCTTGACGTTCAAGATTTGCCTCTGTTCCTCGCCAGTGTCCAGGGAATGACCGACAGCGTAGATAACGTTGAAGGATTGTTCCGCTGCATTGAGCAACTGCTGTGTTATCCTGCACCAGCGGAATTGTGGGAATCGGAGATACTTCCTGCACGGTTACATTCCTATTCCACGTCGTGGCTCGATACTATTATGCAGGAGGGCGACCTCCGCTGGATTGGTGAGGAAACTCATCGAGTAGCATTCTGCTTTGAATCCGAGCTGGAGCTGATGCAGGAAGAGACCAATCAGGCGAATACTGAGACAGTGGAACAGGAATCACCGGCAGCAGACCTGTTTCCCGATGTGTCAGGTCGCTATG
>JAXHUK010000067.1:0-5574 GCA_034189725.1 Chloroflexota bacterium
TCGTTGAGCAAAAAAGACTAAACTGATCAGCATTCTCAAGCTCACAAGGAGCACTACTATGGTAAAAAACCATAATCAGAAAAATCAGAATCACAGAAAGCATACTTTAAAGCTTCCTCAGGAAAAGAAGCAAAAGACGAGATATGCCTGGTTGAATGTTTTACCTGACGATCTCTGGTTAAAAGTTGTGCAGGGAGATACCGTATGGGATGCGATGCAAAAAGCGGAAGTCGAATTGCCAGGAGAGTGCGGTGGTCTGGGCAAGTGCGGTAAATGCAAAGTAAAAGTGCTATCTTCAATAGGCTCCCCTACCAGGGAGGAAGAGGAACTACTCGACGAGGAGGAACTGAACCAGGGGATTCGCCTTGCCTGTCGCACAACGGTAGATAAGGATCTGGTAATCCATATCGGTGAGCCTGATTCTGAAGCAGAGTACCTTCAGATTCTCCAGACCGGTCAGCGTCCGCTTTTACATCCCTACCCACTCATAGGTAAGAGACTGATTACTTTGCCCCGCGACCTGCAACATGCAGGTCTTTCCGATCTAGATCGCATCAAACTGGTGATGGTTCCCGATTATCAAGACCTGAAAGCCTCGCTTCATTGCCTGCGCACATTACCTGACAGGTTGAAAGAGACAGAATTCAACGGTGCTGCAGTGCTCCACGATAATTGTCTGCTGGCCTGGCAGAGCCAGGATGCAATAAACTGTCACTATGGGCTGGTATTTGACCTTGGCACAAGCACACTGGTAGGCAAGCTCATCAGCCTGGTTGATGGAAACGAAGTCGCTGTCATCTCCAGACTCAATAGTCAGATCAGGCACGGTACAAACGTGATCAGCCGTCTCCAGTATGTGAAGGAACACTATTACGGTCTGGAAAGCTGTCACAATCTCTTGATAAACGATCTGAACCGAATCACGGCTCGTCTTTTGAAAACAGTCGGTATTACCCAGGAAGATATCTTTATCGCTGTCGCAGCCGGTAATACAACAATGCAACACTTCTTGCTATCCCTGAATCCGCTTGGAATCGCAGAAGCACCTTTTACACCGGTTCTAACTGATGGACTAATCGTGAAAGCATCAGCTATTGGACTCGAATTGAATCCCGAAGCCTTGCTTTATGTGATGCCCACAAAATCCGGATACATTGGTGGAGACCTGATAAGTGTTATACTTGCTTCAGGTGCGTCAGAGCAGGAAGATGAAATCGTTTTGGGGCTCGACCTCGGTACGAATGGGGAGATCTTTTTAGGTAACTGCAAACGGTTGATGACATGCTCAGCCGCAGCAGGCCCTGCACTTGAGGGCGCCAGAATCTCCTATGGCATGATTGCAAAGGCAGGGGCGATCGAAGCCGTCAGTTTTGAGGGAGGAGAACTCCTCTACCGAGTTATAGGGAATATCAGTCCTAAAGGAATTTGTGGCAGCGGACTTGTAGAGTTGGTAGCTGTTCTTCTACAGCTCGGTATCATCAATTCAGAGGGCTTGATTCAACCTTCCCAGAAAGAAGAGGCATCCGAGTTGAATTCGAGAGTAATCTATCGATCAGGAGTGTTTGCCTTCCTCATCGCTTCTCCCGAGGAAAGCTACGACAACAAACCAATATATTTAACTCAGAGAGATGTCCGTGAACTTCAGCTCGCTAAGGGAGCAATAGCCGCCGGGATACAAACACTCCTGAATGAAATGGGTATTGGTATTGAGGATACCCGCCATGTGTATCTCGCAGGCGCTCTGGGAAACTATGTAAATCCCTATAGCGCTGTTCGCATCGGTCTCCTTCCCGGCATCAATCCGGAGATCATCACATCTATTGGCAACGCCGCGAGCACAGGTGCATCCATGGTACTGTTGTCTCGAGACTGCTGGGCTAAGGCTAACGAGTTAAACGATTGTATCGAACATATCGAACTGTCATCCAGACTGGATTTCAATGAATACTTCGTTGAAAATATGGATTTTCCCCAGGAAAACCTGGTCAGAGACTATGATAAAGTGTTCTGGGATGCTCCAGTATCCTGATGTCGTTTCGCCAGTGGCAGAGCTGATGCGACAGTTTCTTTCGTTACATGGCCAGGCCTATAAGCCAGCAACTGATGTCATGCAGGTACCCACTTGCCCCGTCTGAACAATCGAGGAGCAACCACCTTCCTTAGTTCCTCAGCAGTGAAGAGCGCGCCAGCGATACCAATGATGCTACCCCACTGGGCTAAACTCAAAGGCACGGTGCTAAAGGCAGCTTGCATGAATGGTGCATACACGACTATCATTTGCAGAATAACCGCCACAGTTATTGAGAGAATAAGATAGCGGTTGCGGAGTATACCAAGCTTGAATACTGTATGTTCATCAGAACGAGCATTGAATGCTCGAAACCACTCGAAAGCTACCAGAGTACAGAATGCCATAGTTCGTGCCTCATCCAAGCTTACGTTACCATACCACCATCGAAATACGGCAAACACACCCAGACCCATCATGGTTGCCAGAAATGCGACTCTGAAGAGAAGTCCAGGATATATCAGTCCTACCCTGGGATGACGAGGGGGCTGTTGTAGCTCGTCTCCGCTCTTTGGCTCAAGCCCCAAGGGTAATCCCACTGCTGCATCTGTGACGAGATTGACCCATATTATTTGTACCGCCAGCAAAGGCGATTGGCCTACGAATATAAGTGAGAGCAGAAAGGCAAGAAGTTCTCCTATATTGGTGCTGAGGAGGAAGAATAGTACATTACGCAACTTGTTGAATATCGTCCTGCCCTCATCGACTGCAGCAACTATCGAGGCAAAGTTGTCATCGGCAAGCACCATATCAGCGGTCTCTTTGGCCACATCTGTACCTTTGATTCCCATGGCAATACCAATGTTTGCTGCCCTCAGGGCAGGTGCATCGTTGACACCGTCTCCTGTCATAGCTACCACCTGTCCTCGCTTTTTCAAGGCGTCGACGATTCTCAGTTTATGCAACGGTTCTACTCTCGCGAATATCGATATGCCCTCAATCTGGCGAGCCAGTTCGTCATCACTCATCTGTTGCAACTCGGCACCAACAACAGTTCTGCCTGAGGGTAAATTCATTTTGCGAGCTATGGATTCAGCAGTGATCTTGTTGTCACCAGTGATCATGACCACTTTAATACCAGCTCGCTTGCATTGAGCTACCGCATCGATAGCCTCTTCACGGGGCGGGTCGTTCATTCCAACCAGCCCCACAAAGGTTAGATTCATCAGGATATCTGTTTCTTCTATTTCCACGGCATCCACCGGCAGTTCCAGGTAAGCAAATGCAATAATACGCATAGCTTGCGCCGCCATTGTAAGATTCGCCTCCTGAATAGCCTCGATGTCGTCATCTGCCAGAGGGATAATGCTACCATCTCTCAGAATATACGTGCTTAACGAAAGAATCCTCTCCGGGGCGCCTTTTACGTAGACTACCCGTCCGCCATTATGAGGATGCAGGGTAGCCATGTATTGCTTCTCGCTTTGGAAGGGTATTTCATCCAGACGCGGGTAAATCTCCTCCAGGCGCTCTCTTTTCAGACCTGCCTTGGCAGCGGCTACCAATAGTGCGCCTTCAGTAGGATCGCCGAGTATACCGTAATGCTCATCGTACGTTGAAAGCAGGGCATCATTGCACAGGGCTCCTATTCTTAGCAACAGCATGAGTGGGTAGTGCTCTTCAGGGATAACTGACTGACCATCTTGTCGAAATTCCCCCTTTGGCTGATACCCGTCCCCCGAAATCTCAATCACTTTGCCATCGACAACGATCTCACTGACCACCATCTCGTTTCTCGTGAGCGTCCCGGTCTTATCGGTGCAAATGACTGTAGCTGCCCCAAGTGTCTCCACTGCCACCAGCTTGCGAATAATTGCGTTGCGTTGGGCCATTGTCCGCATACCCAGGGCGAGGATGACTGTAACAACTGCGGGTAAACCTTCAGGGATGGCAGAGACAGCAGCAGCTACAGCAACCAAGAATATTTCGAGCCATGTGAGCCCTTGAATTATCCCGACTATCACCAGGAGGCTGCAAACAAGCGTGAATAGTATGACCAGGTAGAGGCTCAGTTTCCTGATGCTCTTTTGAAGGGGAGTCGGCTCAGGTTCGATTTTCTTGATTGCCTGGGCAATCTTTCCCATCTCGGTAGACATACCCGTAGCTACCACGACAGCAGTGGCTCTACCGTAGCTCACAATAGTACCCATATGCACCATGTTCTTCCGCTCTGCTAGAGCAGTATCCGCACGAAGAGCTCCGGTGTGCTTTTCAGTAGCTATCGATTCCCCGATGAGAATAGCTTCATTTACTTTAAGATTACTAGACTCAACGATTCGTGCATCAGCAGGCACCCGGTCACCAGATTCAAGAATGAGTATATCCCCGGGGACGATTTCTGCTGCCTGCACGTAACGTACCTTACCCTCACGACGCACCTTGGCACGTGGTGCAGCCATCTCCAGCAGTGCTTCCATCTCTTCTTCTGCCCTCGTCTCCTGTATATAGCCGATAATAGCATTGATGAGAAGCACGCTCATGATAACGCCGGCATCGATATAATGCTCCACGACCAGGGAGATAATCACAGCCACCAAAAGCACATAAATGAGAGGGCTGAGGAATTGTCTCAAAAATACTACCAGAGGGGAGACTTTCTTCTTTCTCTGCAGTTCGTTGGCACCATAGTTAACCAGGCGCGCCTTCGTCTCCTCTTCGGTGAGACCTGCGTGACCAGATCCCAGTGCTTCAAGAGTTTCTTCACTTGTCAGACGAAACCACTGCGTATCCATACTTATTGCGTCCTTGAGTCCTGTAATCCTCTCAAGTATCAGATAATCCCATATTTTACTCCTATCTCGAGCGCAATACAAACGTCTTTTAATTCCTTACCACTAATTCGCGGTACTGCGTGTTGCACCATCACTCCGCGTAGGATAAACTATCAACCAGTGAACCGATAATCAGATAGATGGTTCCGCACACTTTCGACAACAACACAGACGCACGAGAAAGAGATGAGAGATAACCTCACCATTGGAATTGCCGGAGCTGGTGGCGATGGTGTCGTGTTGCTTGGAAGCATCCTGCAAAAACTGGCCGCCTCGCTAGGATATTTCAGTCAAATGCCCCGTTATTATGGAGCCCAGATCAGGGGTGGTGGCTCGGCAGTGAAATTGGGGTTGGATGCCAAACACCTCGCCTTGCCAGGAGATAGTCTGGACATCATAGTCTGCTTTGATTGGCAAAAGTATCTGGAGGTCAATCAGGAGCTATCGCTTGGGGCAAACACCATCATCCTCTATGAAAATGAACCGACAGGTGAAATCAATCTGCCTGAGAAATCTTTTCAGGTTGCTTTTTCCAGGAACAGTCAGGAGATTACAGGAACGCCACACAACAAGAACATCGTGGCACTCGGTGTACTACTGGAGATCACGGGTATTTCTGAAGAGCAGGTGATTGGTGCTATTACCGGTGACCACGAAGTAGACCTGCTAAAAAATAATCTGGCAGCACTCGAAGCAGGCAAGAAACTCTTTTTTGAGCTTTCAATTCCGTCGTTG
>JAXHUK010000068.1:0-8021 GCA_034189725.1 Chloroflexota bacterium
AACTGTTCCAGCTCAGCGTTGGACCGCTCCAACTCAGCCAGCGTTCTCATGAGGTGTTTTTCCATACGTTTGTGCTCGGCAATCCTGTGGAGCAATTCTCTGTTGGCTCTCCCGAGGTCTGCCGTTCGTTTCTCAACTCGCTTTTCCAGATTGGCATGAGCCTTTTGTAGCGCTTCCTCTGCCCTCTTGCGCTCAGTGATGTCCTGGGTTACGACTACTTCACCCAGTATCTCACCGTTGGGGCCTTTTATCCCAGACGCCGAGTAGATACACGGGATTTTCTTACCTTTGCTGTTTTGCATCTCCAATTCCACACCGATAATTGGCTCACCGGTTTGCAGATGTTTTTCTACCCACTTCGTGGTTGTGACTGCTGATAATGTGAGCAGATTGTATTCCGTGATGAAAAGCCCCAGCGGCATTCCTACAACATCATTCTTTTCTACTCCGACGAACTTGGCAAAGGCATCATTGATGTAAGCAACCGTTTTATCGGAATTGATGGTAAGTAGCATATCAGGCACGCTGTTTATGATGGATTCTGTGTATGCCTTCTCTAGCTCCAATGCCTTCTCTGCACTCTTGCGCTCGGTGACATCGCGCAGATTGACGACCATACCAGCTATTGCTGGATTATCAATCAGGTTATTGCCAATAACTTCAAGGGTGCGCCACGAGCCGTTTTTATGCTGGGCATGTAGTTCACTGTGCATGACACGACCCGGATTCTGGAGCAAACGAGTGAAGTCCCCTCCAATTGCCAGTATATCGTCGGGGTGAACCAGGTCAAGAGCACTCTTGCCGATTCGTTCTTCCGGAGCATATCCCAATACATAAGGCATAGATGAGCTTTCATAGCGGATACTACCATCAGCATTTAGAATCAGGATGGCGTCCAATGAGTTCTCAATGAGCGCACGGAAGTGTTGTTCTTGCTGCTGTAGCGCTTCCTCTGCCCTCTTGCGCTCAGTAATGTCTCGAATTATGACTACCTCACCTTGCACCTTGCCATCGGGGCCTTTTATCCCTGATGCCGAATAGGTTACCGGGACCTTTTCACCTTCGCTGTTTTGCATCTCCAATTCCACACCGATAATTGGCTCACCGGTTCGCAGACGTTGTTTCACACGTTCAATAATTACAGCTGCTGACTCCGGTGTGAGCAGGTTAAACTTTGTGATGAGTCGATCTGCTTGCTTTCCCTGTACGTCCTTTAGTTCTGCTCCCACGAAGTGAGCGAATTTATCGTTGATGTAGGTGACATTACTATTGGCATCGATGGTAATGACCATCTCTGGTATACTGCTCACGACGGATTCCGTGTAAGCTTTCTCTTGCTGCAACTCCTCTTCTGCACGTTTGCGCTCGGTGATGTCGACCCAGTTGATCAAATGATACTTGAGCGTATCGTTGTCTCGCACGGGTGCGACCAGCGACTCAACCCAAAAAGGATCCCCATTGCTCTTACGAAGTAGCAGTTCGTGTTTTGCAGTGTGTTTCCCCAGGGCATTTTTAAAGGGTTCACTGAGTTGCTGCAGTGTTTGCTTCGTCCACCAGGGGTATGGTGCTGTCGCACCCAGAAGCTCTGAGGACGAGAATCCCGTGAGCTTTTCGAAAGCATGATTTATGAATCTCACTGTCGAATCTGGATTGATGGCTAATATGGGATTTGGAGAGACATAGAGCAGGGTAGCACTGAATTCCTCGCTCTCTCGTAGTGCTTGCTTGGCTAAGCGGAGTCGGTAGTTTTCGTTTTCTTGTTTGAGTTGAGTATATTTGAGCGCTTTCTTGATACTGAATCGAAGGGTGCTCAGGCTAAATGGTTTATGCACGTAGTCGCTTGCACCAAGCTTCATAGCTTCGACAGTTATCTCGGTGTCGATTACACCAGTAATGACGATTATAGTGGCATCGGGACATATGGTAGTCAATTTGGGGAGCACCTCTATGCCTGACATGTCAGGCATCTTGATATCCAGAAGCACTACGTCGAAGTGTTGCAGAGATGCTTTCTCCAGGGCTTCTTTGCCGCTGGTGGCAACCTCGTAGGTAAAGCCTTCGATATGTAACATGCGGGAGATGAGATCCCTCACCGGCTCTTCGTCATCGACTACGAGTATGCTTCCTTTCATGTTATCCATTATAGATAGGCTCCTCGGATCTGAGTAGTATCCATGGGCTCGATAGTTTCCTCATCTCTGAGTATAATGGGTATTTCTACCACGAAGCTTGCCCCTTCCCCCGGTTTGCTCGTGGCATATATGGTACCGTGATGTCTGCGTATAATCGCGGCGCAGATGCTGAGCCCCAATCCAGTGCCTTTCCCTATATCCTTGGTGGTGAAGAAGGGATCGAATATCTTATTGAGGTTGTTTTCTGGTATCCCAGGGCCGTCATCTGTAAAGACTATTCGGATTACATCATCTGCCAAATACGTCGAGATGCATAGTCTACCCTGGCCGTTGGTTTCTGTCATTATCTGGTCAGCATTGGTGATGATGTTGACGAAGACCTCCTGTAACTGGTGCAGGTCGGCCATTGTTTGCGGAATATCCGGGTCCAATCTCTTCACTATCTCAATGTTGTTTACGTTCATCCGATAGGCGTGTAGTTCCAGGCTTTTCTCAAGGATGGTGTTGATACATACAAGGCTTCTCTCGGTCTTGTGCTTGCGGGCGAAGGAGAGCAGGTTCTGACTTATTCTCGCAGCGCGCAGGGCCTCTCTGTAGATAGTATCCAGGTCTTTCTTCAGGGTTTCATCAATGTCTTTCCTGGAGCTGAGGAGTTCGGCGAACATCTGGATTGCAGCAATGGGATTGTTCAGTTCATGGGCGATGCCCGCAGCCAGCTCACCTACGGTCGCTAATCGACCGGCAAGTTGAACGTTTTCCTTAATTCGCTCCTCGTCGTTTGCCGTCGTCTCGTCAGTATGTGCCATTTTACAACAGATCATAGTAGCGTTCTTACCATTCATAGGTATGTCGATACAGGATGCCTCGATGTGGCGACGAGAGCCATCTTTACAGAGCATTGTTAGCTTGCAGCAGTCTTGAACATCCTCGCCCGTTTCCGGGTAGCCATGGTGCGCTCGCTTCTCTTGGGAGCAGTCATTGCATAGCACATCCTGCTCTGTTTTCTGAAGGAGTTCTTCACTGGAGTATCCAGACAAGCTGCAGAACGCATTATTTACGGTGACGATAGCTCTTTTCAGGTCTTCCCTGTCCTGGGCAATAGCGATTGCTATGCCCAGTTCCCCTGCGATATTTACCAGGGAGGTAAACCTTGTTTCAGGCTCTTTTAACCTGGTCTCAGCCGGATCACGCTGAGTTAAGTCGTGGATGATGGCGATGAATTCAGCAGGGACTTTCAAGGGGATTTCCCAGGTGAACAGTTCGATGTCCGCTGTGCTTCCATCCTTCTTTCTTATTCTGGTTATGCTATGTATCTCGTGTTGCTCGGTTATTTTAGCACCAGTACCACATGTTCCAGCGGCCTCCAGTGGCTTGATCTCCTCCGGGAACAGCGAGCTTATAGGTTTGCCAATGAGTTCATTTGAGTTATAATCGAGCATTTCCCTGGTGCGACTGTTACACCAGGTGATTGTACCACCTGTGACTTTGAGAACAGTATCAGAAATATGATCCATCAGTTCGTGGTACAGTGCTTCGACTTCCCGCAATGTCTGACATGACATAATGGCGTGACACTCATTGTTTCCCGTTATCCCTGATTTTATTTCAAGCACCTTTTCTATCCTTTTAGTCAGGGTACTCAGGTTGAATGGTTTGGTCACATAGTCACATGCCCCCAGTTTCATAGCTTTAATGGCTGTTTGCATATCGTCGGCACCGGTAGCCATGATAACGCGGGTACCGGGATGACTGGCAGTCAGTTGCGCGAGCACCTCCAATCCTGACATCCCCGGCATCTTCACATCCAAAAGCACAAGGTCGAAGTGCTGTACGGATGCTAACTCCAGAGCTTCCATGCCATCGGCAACGGGTACACAGGTAAAGTTTTCCGCGCGCAGCTTGCGAGAAATCCCTTCCCTGATCGATTCCTCGTCATCGACTAATAGTATATGCCCTTTAGATTCATTCATGATTGTGTACTTATTGTTCCAATTGTAGTGGCGCCGTAGCTCTTTGCATCTTGGCATCCTGCCCTAATACCTGTAACAGTGTGTCAACGACCTGTGGGTCCCATTGAATCCCGGAGTACTCATTAAAGATTTGTATCGCTTCTGCGCTACTGTGACTTGGGCGGTAGGGACGAGGACATGTCATCGCATCATAGTCACTTGCTACAGCAAGGATGCGTGCTCCCAATGGGATATCCTCTCCTTTGAGTCTGATTGGGTAGCCTTCCCCGTTGTACCATTCGTGGTGATATTCGATCAAGGGTAGGATGTGAGTGAAATACTCTATGTGCCGCAATACATTTGCCGCTACGGCAGGGTGCTTCTCCAGTTCATAGCGCTCTGTCGGAGTCAGGCGACCTGGTTTAAACAGAATATGGTCGGGTATAGATATTTTTCCTATATCATGGAGTATGGCAGCGAGTTGAATGTCTCGGATGTGATCGAGCGGGCACCCCATATGGGCAGCAATTTTTCTGGCCAGTATGCTCACCCGTTCCGCATGTCCAAAGATGTAGGGCTCATGAGCTTCGGCTAATTGAGCCAGAGACCTTGCCATTTGCCAGTAAATCTCCTCAGCATCTACGTCATTTGTAGCATCCAGTGACAGAGTTGTCATCTTATCTTGTTTCGTAGCCTCCAGCTTTCTAAGAGCTGTCTCCTCGTGAGCGAGCTCCTCTAGGGCTTCACGATAATACCTCTGTATCTGCTCTACTTGCAGGCCAACTTTTTGTTCCAAACGGAGGTGATATTCCCTGTTTTCTACTATCAGACGCCTTCTCTCGAGAGCCTTTTCTACCCTCAAGACCAGGGTATTCAAACTTACCGGTTTGGTAATGTAGTCGTATGCCCCCAGCCTCATGGATTCGACCGCTGTCTCGGTATCGACCAGTGCGCTCAGCATGATTACCGCTATATCAGTGTATCGCTCGGTAACATGGCGAAGCACTTCCATGCCCGATAATCCAGGCATCTTGATGTCCAGCAGAATAAGGTCGAAGTTGTTTTTGAATATTGCTTCTAAGGCCAGTTTGCCATTGGCTGCGGTCATGCAGTCATAGCCTGTCGATAGTAATTTTTGGCTTACTCCAGCCCTGATAGATTCCTCATCGTCAACTACCAGTATTTTCTCTTTAACATCGTCCATTCCCAACCTCCTTTTCTGGGGCTACGGTTGTCTGAAAGCGTCTTTGAGGCTGAACTCTACATTGATGTGATGCGCAGGTATTTCCTCATGCAACAGGCTGCTGAGCTAGTTATTTGATTTGTTCATCAGAAAATGGTTTTTCCTGGACTATGGGTATCTCTACGAAAAAAGTAGTTCCCCTATCAGGATTATTCCTGGCATACAGATAGCCACCGTGTCTCTGAATAATACCGAAGCAGATACTGAGACCCAAACCCGTTCCTTTGCCGACTTCCTTTGTGGTAAAGAAAGGATCGAATATCTTGTCCGTGTCATGCTCCGGGATGCCAGGGCCGTTATCAGTAAAGCTTACCTGGATCATTTCACCAACTTTACGGGTCTTAATTAAAATCTTTCCTTTATCCTGAACTTCCGAAATGGCTTGCTGGGCATTCATGATAATGTTCAGGAATACCTGCTGAATCTGGTAGAAGTCAGCGAACGTCAATGGCAGGTCGGGCTCCAGTTCCATTGATATCTCTGTCTTACCGTTGCTTGTAGGGTAGGCTTCGAAGGGCAGGCTTTCTGTGAGAACTGTGTTTACCGACAGTAACACCTTCTCTGGTCGTTGCTTACGGGCAAAGGAAAGCAGGTTTGACGTTATTCTCGCAGCACGTAAGGCTTCTTTATGTATAGTATCAAGGTCTCGTCGGGTAGTTGTAGACAGTTCCTGATCACCCTTAAGGAATTCGGCGAACATTTGAATGACAGCCAGAGGGTTATTAAGTTCATGAGCGACACCTGCTGCCAGTTCGCCAACTGTTGCCAGACGACTGGCAAGCTGTAGTTGCTCTTCAATAAACTGTTTTTCCTGCTCAACCTGCTTACGCTTGGTGATGT
The DNA here is from genome assembly GCA_034189725.1 of Chloroflexota bacterium. Lineage (GTDB taxonomy): Bacteria > Chloroflexota > Dehalococcoidia > SZUA-161 > SZUA-161 > JAXHUK01. The sequence goes on from JAXHUK010000068.1 coordinate 6,165, forward strand.
CTCGGAGTAGCACCAGCTCCGATGGTCCCCCCCGGTACGTGATGGGATTAGTATTGATCTCAAACCAGACAGCTTCGCCGGATTCTTTGATAAACGATGTCTCGTGAAAGCGAGCGGTGCCTCGTTCTGTTGTTACGTTTATGGTTTTTGCGATGCTGGTCTCTGCGCAATCTGCCGATTCTCCATCCGATTCATTTGACGGCGTATACGATAGTAGCTCCAGGTAATTTTTCCCGATCACATCTGGTTCTTCAAGGCCAGTTATCTCGTAGAATTGGCGGTTGGCAAAGATGATAGCGCTATCTTTCACGAGCAATATGCCTTCGTTGCTTAGTTCTACCAATGTGGAATATTTCTCTTCGCTGTCAAGCAGGGCTTCGGTTGTCCTTTTACGCTCGATAGCGTAACGAATAGCGCGTGTGAGCGAGTTTTGGATATCGGGGCCTTTGACCATATAGTCTTCGGCGCCGCTCTTTAATGCCTGGATTCCGATTTCTTCGCTATTTGTGCCTGTGAGCACGATAACTGGTATTTTGGGGTTTTCTGCCAGAATTCTTGCGACAATGCTAATGCCTTTACTGTCGGGGAGGTTAAGGTCTAAAAGGGCAATGTCGAAACTGGCTGTCTGCATGAGTTCGATAGCTTTGGAGAGTCGCTCGCATACGGTTATATTAAATGAAGTTTGTTTTGACTTGGACATTGCGAGACGTGCTAGATGGATATCTTCAGCGTCGTCCTCGACGAGGAGCACGTTAATTTCTGCTACTTTATCTTCTTGTCTCGCAGACGTATTCAACTCAGTTTGTTGCATGGGGGCCTTTCATCGGTCTGATATCGGTCGTTTACAGACGACAAACCAGTAATTCTCTATTTGTTTGATGACATCCTGGAAATCCGCAATATCAACTGGCTTGTTAACATAGCCGCTTGCTTGAAGGTTGTAGCTTTCCAGGATATCATTTTCCGAGTTGGAAGTTGTCAGAATAACAACGGGAATTGATCTGAGTTCCTCATCACTCTTGATTTCTTTGAGGAATTCCTTGCCACTCATTCCTGGTAGATTAAGGTCCAGGAGGATCAAGTCTGGTCGTGTTGAGTGGTTGCCATTGGCACTGCACTTCCGTAAATAGCCCAGAGCCTCATTGGCGTTACTTGCGATGTACAGGTCATTGGCAACCTTCTGTTCGTTAAGGGATATTTTGACCAGTTTTTGGTCTGCTGGATCATCCTCTACCAGCAAGATTTTTACAGGTGTTAAGTGTTCCATATCAGGATCCCCCGTTTTCTTTTCAAGTTCAAAACAATGATTCCAATTCACTGTTCTGTATAAATTGGAGCTGTTGCTCTCCAAACTACGCTGGTATCATTGAATTCACGTAAACAGTATCACGATAAGTCGTTGCCCACGAGAAGATTCTCTGTTTCATTAGCATATGTATGATAGTCAAACGAAGGGATCGTAAACCAGAACGTTGATCCCTGCCCCAGTGTTGATTCTACGCCGATCTCCCCGCCATGGCGTTGTACAATCTTTTTGCAAACGGCCAGTCCGATACCCGTGCCCTCGTATTCGCTCTGTGAATGGAGTCTTCTGAACATGGTGAACACGTCATCCTGGTAGCCATGGTCTATGCCAATACCATTATCAGCAACCTCTACTCGAATCATGTTGTTATGGAATGTGTTGGCTTGTATGGTGATTCTCGGCGTCTCACCGCTTTTATGATACTTCAGGCTATTGCTGATGAGGTTATGTAAAAGCTGATGAATCTGAGTGCTGTCTGCGACAACGAGGGGCAGTAGTGCAGGGGCCTCGATCTTCCCCCTGGTTTCCTCAAGCTGAAATGCCAGTTCCAG
>JAXHUK010000069.1:0-14751 GCA_034189725.1 Chloroflexota bacterium
CGGAAACTATTACCCGCTTTCTGCTGGATTTCATCCGGGCATTCATACAGGGAATAAGCGGTTTTCCCTTGCGTGTAGCCCACATCGTCTACGTTGACGGCAGCAACCATTTTGACCAGGTCCTGCCCGTAGCGACGCAAATAATCCATCTGCCCCCCGGCGCTGTAGTAGTCTTCCCCGTTGAAGGATACGATCTCAACACCCAGCTTGCCTTTATAATCCTGAAGCATTTCAGCGAGCAATAGCAGAACAACCGTACCTGAGGCATTATCCAGCGCGCCCGGCGTACTCCAGTAGGCGTCAATATGAGCGCTAACGGTGATCTTCTGCGGTGCCGCCTGATTTTTCCGGGCAACGACATTGCAGGCTACTGCCGGAATCCGTCTGGCTTCGATTGTCAGCCGAAATACTTCTCCCGATCTGGCCAGGATTTCCTTTCCGACAGCATCCGTGCAATACACTGACGGTATATCAAAATCACCGTCTTCTATTAAAGGAAACGGGTAGAGGGCGCCGACCAATTCCGGTTTTTTCTCCGTAGCCGAGATAATAGCCGCCGGTTGTTTCTTCTCCAAGAGGGCATATATTCTCTTATGATGGTCAGGATTATAAAAGACAAAGTTCTTTGGCATTAATTGCTCGGAACAGATAGCCCCGTGCATCAACAGGATCTTACCTTCGCACCGAGAGCTTTCAAGCTCTTCGACTGTTGACACTGTTACCAATTCGGCTGTCACGTCGCAACCCAGGGAAAACGGGCTTATGTATATCTCGTAGGCCTGGTCCTGACAGATCAGGTATGTCTCCCCGCTTTCATAGTCCAGGCAGGGAAACGGAGTTGTATCGATCGTGTAGTCCCACTTCTCAACCAGAGCAGCGAAGAAATCTGTCGCCATACGGTTCCCCGGAGACCCGGTGCGCCGGTTCGGCTTTACGCTGCATAGTGTAGTTAAATAGTCTTTTGCTTTCTGTAAATCTGGCATGATAATCTCCGTAAAGGCCCATTATACACTCTTCGCCCGAAGGAAAGAACTCCATCTCTTGTTTTTGCACTGACGTTCACTCAAAGAGATGGGGAAAAGATACTGGCTTCTAAAAAAAAGAAGCTCAGCATTTTTGCTGAGCTTCTTTCAGATTCAATTGGTAGCGGGAGTTGGATTCGAACCAACGACCTCCGGGTTATGAGCCCGACGAGCTTCCGCTGCTCTATCCCGCGCCGCAATATATGTGCAAAAACTGAGGTTATGTCCTTGGTTTAATGTAGGTCAAGCCCTCGACCATTAGTACGGCTAAGCTGAACACCTTGCAGTGCTTACACATGCCGCCTATCAAACAGCTAGTCTCGCTGCGGTCTTACTCGGTTAACCCGATGGCAGATCTCATCTTGGGGTTGGCTTCGCACTTGAGATGCTTTCAGCGCTTATCCAATCCAGACGTGGCTACCCAGCGATGCTCCTGGCGGAACAACTGGCACACCAGAGGTCTGTCCCTCTCGGTCCTCTCGTACTAGAGAGAGCTCCCCTCAAATCTGCTACGCCCACGACGGATAGAGACCGACCTGTCTCACGACGGTCTGAACCCAGCTCGCGTGCCGCTTTAATGGGCGAACAGCCCAACCCTTGGGACCTTCTCCAGCCCCAGGATGCGACGAGCCGACATCGAGGTGCCAAACCTTGCCGTCGATATGAACTCTTGGGCAAGATAAGCCTGTTATCCCCGGGGTAGCTTTTATCCGTTAAGCCACGGCCTTTCCACACAGCGCCGTAGGATCACTTTGCCCGACTTTCGTCCCTGCTTGACTTGTAGGTCTCGCAGTCAAGCCCCCTTATGCCAATGCACTCAATGGGTGATTTCCATCCACCCTGAGGGGACCTTTGGGCGCCTCCGTTACCTTTTAGGAGGCGACCGCCCCAGTCAAACTACCTACCAGACATTGTCCCCCTGCTTGCTCAGGGGTTAGAACCAAAACTCAACAAGAGTGGTATTTCAACGTTGGCTCCACCGAAACTGGCGCCCCGGTTTCGTAGCCTCCCACCTATCCTACACATGCTGAACCTCAATCCCATGCCAAGCTATAGTAAAGCTCCACGGGGTCTTTTTGTCCTGTCGCGGGTAACCCGCATCTTCACGGGTATTTCAATTTCGCCGAGTCCCTCGTTGAGACAGCGCCCAAGTCGTTACACCATTCGTGCGGGTCGGAACTTACCCGACAAGGGGTTTCGCTACCTTAGGACCGTTATAGTTACGGCCGCCGTTCACTGGGGCTTCGGTTCAATGCTGCCGGCTCCGAAGAGCCATGACATATCCCCTTAACCTTCCAGCACTGGGCAGGTGTCAGCCCCTATACATAGGCTTACGCCTTAGCAGAGACCTGTGTTTTTGTTAAACAGTCGCCTGGGCCTGTTCACTGCGACCTCAGAACGCTCGGGGAGCATGTCCCGTCACCTTCCAAGGCACTCCTTCTCCCGAAGTTACGGAGTCAATTTGCCGAGTTCCTTAACGAGGGTTCTCTCGAACACCTTGGGGCCCTCACCCCTGCCTACCAGAGTCGGTTTGCGGTACGGGCGCTTACCTTCAGCTACGATGGCTTTTCTTGACAGTATAGGCTCGGCCGAATCGCCTCGGATCTCTCCTCAGCTTCCCCCTCTCCTCAGCTTATCGAGTCGATGGATTTGCCTGTCGACTCACGCCTGCGATCGGTGACGCACCATGTCCAATGGGCACGCTCAACTTACCTTCCTGTGTCCCCCCGTAGTTTTAACAAAGGATAAGCGGTACTGGAATATTGACCAGTTGTCCATCGCCTACGGCTCTCGCCCTCGGCTTAGGCCCGACTAACCCTACGTGGATTAACCTTCCGTAGGAAACCTTAGGCTTTCGGTGGGCGTGTTTCTCACACGCCTAACGCTACTCATGCCGACATTCTCACTTCCCTTCACTCGACTCTGCCTCACGACAGAGCTTCAATGCGAAGGCAACGCTCCCCTACCCCCTCCCGACGAATCGGGAGAGCCATAGCTTCGGTGGTAGACTTAAGCCCCGCTAAATTTTCGGCGCAGTGCCACTCGACCAGTGAGCTGTTACGCACTCTTTAAATGGTGGCTGCCTCTAAGCCAACATCCTGGCTGTCTGTGCAATTCTACATCCTTTACCACTTAGTCTACACTTAGGGACCTTAGCTGATGGTCTGGGCTGTTTCCCTCTTGACAATGAGGCTTATCCCCCACTGTCTCACTCCCGGGCTTTCTAGTTACGCCATTCGTGGTTTGGTTGAGTTTGGTAAGCTTCTTGCCCCCTAGCTCATCCAGTGCCCTACCTGCGCAACTCAACACCCGAGGCTGCACCTCAATGCATTTCGGGGAGAACCAGCTATCTCCGGGTTCGGTTGGCATTTCACCTCTAACCACAACTCATCCCCCAGTTTTGCCTTACTGGTGGGTTCGGGCCTCCAGTCGCGGTTAAGCGACCTTCACCCTGGCCATGGTTAGCTCACCCGGCTTCGGGTCTAATCCATGCAACCTGCCCCGATAAATCGAGGCTACGCCCTATTCAGACTCGCTTTCGCTACGGCTCCGTCGCTTAAGCGACTTAACCTAGCTACATAGATTAACTCGTCGGCTCATTCTTCAATAGGCACGCCATCAGTCCGATACATCGGACCTCTGACTGCTTGTAGGCACACGGTTTCAGGTCTATTTCACTCCCCTCCCGGGGTTCTTTTCACCTTTCCCTCACGGTACTTGTTCACTATCGGTCGCCAAGAGTATTTAGCCTTGGAGTGTGGTCACCCCAGCTTCCCACAAGATTCCACGTGTCCCGTGGTACTCAAGATCATGGCCAGGAGCCTTCCCCTTTCGCCTACAGGGCTTTCACCCTCTGCGGCGGCTCGTTCCAGAGTCCTTCGGCTAGGGTTACGGTTTGTAACTCCCGGAAAGCGCTCGAGCCCTTTCCAAACCATGTCTTACAACCCCTCGATGACATAGGCCTCGAGACCACTAAGTCAGCAAGGTTTGGGCTGTTCCCCTTTCGTTCGCCACTACTCAGGGAATTCATGTCTTTTCCTCGGGGTACTTAGATGTTTCAGTTCCCCCACTTACCTCTCCTGGCCTATGTGTTCAGCCAGGAGTACCTCGATTTTGTCGAGGTGGGTTGCCCCATTCGGGAATCCCCGGCTCAGCTTGCCCGACAGCTAACCGAGGCTTATCGCAGTCTCGCCACGCCCTTCTTCGGCTCTTGGCACCAAGGCATCCCCCGTGTGCCCTTAGTAGCTTGACCCACATTAAACTAAAGACACAACCTATTCAGTTTTTAAGGTACTTTTTTTGTTCAACATTAAGTGCGGCTCAATGGTACTCAAGCCGCACTTAAGTATACATCAGCCTGCAAATGTGTCAAGTGTTATGTTGTATTAATATCAGTTCTCATCGGCAATGTGCTTCGTAGTATACTATGGTTCGACATGGTTGTCAAGTATTGAAGGGCATTTAATTTTTTGTGGGTATTCCATAACTTTTCAGCAGTTGTTTTTTATGAGACGGCACACCAAGGGAAATGAGTGTGTGGTATGGTAGCAGCCAGGTTTGATTTGCAGTGGGGCGTGAGCGAATGCTCTGGGGAAAGGCTACTGCGCAGGGGCAGGCCCGCTTGAGGAGGCACTTTGAACCACAATATTGTCGAAGTACACCTCACGCGAAGGATAGTTGGTGCCGCTGCTCATCTGAAGGTACATGTACCCCGTGGTGAAGTTCAAGTTATGCTGTGAAAGCGGAAGGAGTCCCGCATCGTCCTGCATTACATGAAGGCTGTCAGTATCCAGAAGTATGCCTATTGTATGACTTGCATTCCCCAGTGGCATGCCTCGAGGTCTGCCCTGGTCATCCTGGGCTCCCTGGTCAGTGAAAAGCGGATTCACAATTCCCTCAACCTTCTCCCAGATATTTATGCGCACGTTCCGGCCGGGAGGCACCCCGGCATATTCAAACTTCAGCCAGTTGTCCTCCGCTCTGGGATTGTTGCTCACAACAGGACAAAGGTAAAATGAGGCTGTGAGGTAGCAGCCATTGGCCTGGTTATTCCAATCAAGCTCAAACAGGATGTCTTTACCGGAGGTAAAATCGATGGGATTCTTGCTTCTGATGCCCACATATTTCAGAGGGTCTGAGGTGCCAAGGGTGTTCGCCTGGAGTCGTAGCCTATGGTCCGTAGCGTCACTCTGGTCAACGTCGACCACATCTACAACAGCCTCAGAGAAGTCTCCATCTATGGTAATCTCCCATCGCGAGAGGTCGAGGACGCCCTCATCGAAGTTCTCCTGAAATACCACAGGGCTGCCGGGCGCAGCTTCACTACAGGAAACGATTAACAAGAGTGTGCATACGGCACCCAGTAGTAGAATTCGCTGGAACAGATATCCTCCTTTTGGCATTCGTGATTGAGTGCGCAATGACGGGGAACGATTTTGCATCGGGAACAGGAAAAAGCCCTGGTATGTTGCTGAACGGTAAGGGAGGGGGTGCCACTTCAAACACCCCCTCCTCTAATCCTCTTAACCTATGACTGTCTGGTAGTTCCCCATCTATTTGGGAGGTGGCGGCACGAGGCAGTCATAACATGTAGCCACATTGCCGCTGAAGTCAACAGCCGTGACCACGGGTTCAGATGGCAGCGTTATGTGACATGCTACTGAGTCCGCCTGGTCGTTGAAGCTACCTATCTTCTTTATAGAAGGGGCAGCCCCCGGAGCCTCGGTGAACTTGATCACTATGCCGCTGTCGAATGGCCCGAAGACCACAGCACAGCCATCACAGCTAACAAATATCTGTGGCTCAGGGTCACAGATGTCCTCGGCGAGGAGTTGATAGAATCCATCGGGATTCTTCGCTTTATCCTCCGCCTTGTCAGGTCGGTTTTTACCGGGGATGATGTTGCCATGAGGGTTCACAGACTCAACACATGATAGATCAGGTGCTGTGGTGTCCACCACATGAACCACAACGGTATCGCTGGCAGTATTCCCCGAAGCATCCGTGGCAGTTACTGTGATTGTGGTATCACCCAGCGGGTATACGTCCATCATGCCCTCAATGACAACTGTGGGATCAGGATCGCAGTTGTCTTTGACCATTGGTTCGGGAAGCTCTGCCGGAGCTCCCTGATACCTGTCCTGTTCAACCGTCACATCCGGTCCAGCGTCTACCTCAGGTGGTGTGATATCCTTCACGTAGATGGCAACCTTCTGTCTGCCGATCACAGCCCCTTCGTCGGGATAATGGTTGGCGTAGAATGTGACTAAGGCAGTGAGGGTCTCACACTGCGGCGCATCATCAGCTACAACAATCGTTTCTGTGAAAGGCAGCGTTGTACCGCCGGGAACATCAAAGTACACTGCAGGGTCGAGCGTCACTTCCAGGCCATATTGTCCGGCAGGGTATGTAACCTCCCACCAGACGTCGGTGGTCAGATCCTCGATGCCGGCCAGGATTGCCTCAGCGATTTCATCAGGCTCAACGTTCATCAGATGTACACCACTGGTGGCGGCAGCAATACGGCTCGCTTGTCCCGATGTTCCGTTCTCGGTAATGCCATATGACAAATTGTAGTCACCGCCATAGTTATTGGGGTTATCATCCAGGGCATTCGGGTAGTATGTCCCAGCAGCAGTTACTACGCTGATAGCGATGACCTTGATGTTGGCAGCTACCAGATCGGCAGTGATTGTGGCCTCGGTGATGTCAGCTCCCAGGCCGGTGGCCGCTGTCGGCACCGGGTCGTGGGCCGGGGCATCCCCGAACCAGACTACTATCTTGCTACCGGCTCCACGCCAGCCAATCCCCTCGGGATCAGCGAGATCGGCGAGTCGGGCCAGGGCGTAGAACTGCCCCTCAGGCCCGTCCCCTCCACCCCCGGCTGACCAGGCACTGATAGCTGCTGACACAGCACCTGTATCGGCGGTGATGGCTTGCTGGTTCTGGAATGGGTGTACGGTACCTGGGTAATCCCTGTAATTGCCCACTCCGAACTGGGCGGTCGGTTGAACCGTAAGGATTGACGTCATTATGCTACTGGCATCAGTCTGCACGGCTGCGATGGCCTCGCCCATGCTTCCCGTCGTATCCGCCAGGAAATAGATATCCGGATTCGGTGGTATCGGCGGTGTGATCACACTCTTATCGACTGTCATCGATTCGCCAGGTGCCAACTCCGCCATCACTTCTTGCGGCGTTACTGGCGGGATTCCGTTTGCTGCTCCGGGCACCACCAGTGCCAGAATCAGCAACAGAGGAATGATTGCTGCAGCTACGATTTTCAACTTTTTCATCTTTCCCCCTTCTTTTTTGTTTGTGTGTTTCACGTGGAATGAATCAAACTGCTATCTGTTTCGTATATGAAGCATTCTGTCTCTATTCAGTTGTTTTTATGACCTCCTGTCTTGAAAGATTAATGTACCCCTCTCCCCCACTTCCCCAAAGCTGTTTCATGGCTATTTTATCCCTCACCTCCTTTCGGTTACTCAGGATTCGTTATCTCACTGCATGAATTGAACAAAGTTACTGTTACATAACTTGAGGACACTTTTGTACCACACGATTATCTTGAATGTCAAGTATGGGGGTATTATTTTGAAGCCTTTTTTACTGTGGAGCTTTAGTAGAGAACCCCGGTACCGACCAGTTCGGCGAACTCGGCGTCACCCATGCCCAGAATCTCCTGGCAGATGTACTCGGTATGCTCGCCGAACGAGGGAAAGGGTCGTTGAGGCTCTGAGGGTGTTCTGGATAGCCGGAACGGTGGTCTCTCAGTGAGATGGTTCCCCGTCTCGGCATGGTTCATCTCCACGAAGTGCTGCCTATGTCTCAGTTGGGGATCATTATCTATCAGGTCCTCTCCAGTTTGCACTACCCCGGCGGCCACGCCCGCGGCTTGCAGCCTGTCCATAATATCTTCAGGGGCGTAGTTGATTGTCCACTCGCCGATCAATCTGTCCAGTTCTTCGTTGTTTTCCCTACGGTGCAGCAGGGTGTCGAAACTGGATGATCTGGCCCATCCGGGGTTGCCCATAACCTGGCACAAAGCCTGCCACTCGTCGTTGTTGAACACGGCTATGGTACACCATCTATCGTGGCCTTTGCAAGGGTATACGCCGTGGGGTGCAGCATCGGGGCAGCGGTTGCCCATGCGATTCTGTATCCTGTTGTTGACTGTGTAGGCCAATAGCTCGGGGGCAGTGAAGTGAGCGCTGGCTTCGTGCATGGAGAGGTCGATATACTGTCCTTTGCCGGTACGACGTCGATAGTCGAGGGCGGCCAGTAAGGCTATCAGGATATACCAGGGCGCGATATAGTCGGTATAGGGAGCGACTGGCAGTGAGGGCGCCCGGTCGGGCCAGCCGAGCAGGTGTGCGAAACCATTCGTTGTCTGCAGGAGTTGCCCAAACGTGGGCTGGTTGGAGTAGGGTCCGTATTGGCCGAACATGCTCATGCTAAGCATAATGATATCGGGTTTCACCTTTTGTAACTCGTCATAGTCAAGCCCTAATCTGCTCATCGCCCCGGGGGCGAAGGTCTCCAGAACAATATCGGCTCGAGCTACCAGCTTCCTGGCGATCTCGACACCACGGGGTTCTTGGAGGTTGATGGTGATACTGTACTTGCTGGAGTTGTAGTTGGCGAAGACACCGCTGCGGTCTATCCCCGGTATCCCGTCTTTGAATGGTGTTATTACCCTGGTGCCATCGGGCTGAACAGCGGATTCTATTTTGATTACCTCGGCACCGTGGTCGCCCAGGTATTTGGTCACAATAGGACCGGTGAAAACCCAGGAGAAGTCAACGACCTTTAGCCCAGCTAAAGCGTTATTTTTCATCATTTCAAGGTCTCCCCTTGCTGTTTTGTTTCTCAGCACAGGCTCCGCGAAGAATCTACGGTTAGTACTACGGGGAGATTCTTCGGTCGTTGAACTTATACTGAGCGAAGCCGAAGTGCTCCCTCAGAAAGCCGGCCTGTTTTCGGAAATCAGATGATGTTGTCATTCATAAGGGCGGAAAGCTCCTCTTTAGATAAACCAAGCTCTTTCTCGTAAATCTCTTCATTGTGCTCGCCAATAAGGGGCGCTCTATGCCCTTTGTGCCATGCAGTCTCGGTCGATTTGAAGTAGGGCCCAGGATAGGTGATGGCTGTGTTCAGTTCAGGGTGCTCCACTTCGACCCAGAAATCCCTGGCGGCAAGCTGTGGCGATTCGATTATATCCTGCATAGTGTTTACTGGTTGGAGTACATTTCTCTGCCTGACTGCCTCCTCGTGAAGCTCTCTTTTAGTATGGCGCAGAAAGTAGGTGCCGATCTGGTCTTCCCAGCGGTCGATATCCTCCTGGGGCACCTGGTCGAACCTCAAGTTGCTCCAGTCTATGCCCTTCATGTCCTCCCCCAGCCCCTCTGCGTTCAGGGAGGCTACGAACTCGTTCATCGCATTCGCTCCGGGCTGTGCCATGAGCAATCGATAAGCGACGTAGCCATCCTTGCAGGGCCAGATTACGCGGTAGGTGACGCCGAATCGTTGCCAGTAGCCTCCCTGTCTTGTCTGCCCCAGGGCTTTGAGCAGGTACCAGTCCAAAGGGGCATAGCAAAGTGCCCACACCATCGATTCCTGTACAGAAACATCTACGTGCTGTCCCTCGCCGCTGAGCTCTCTGTGATAGTGGGCAATCAGTGTCCCCACCGCTGCTTGTAGCGAGCCCTGGAGATAGGACTGGTCGCTGCTGAAGCGTACCGGGGGACGATCTGAATCTCCGCAGAGGTAAAGGTAACCTGACATGGCCATTGTAATCAGGTCGGGGGCATTGTAGCCACTATATGGCCCTGTTTGACCGAACGGCGTTATCGAGGTCAGGATAATCCCGGGATTGATTTCGCTCAGGGAGGAATACCCCAGGTCCAGATTGTCCAGATAACCGGGAGTAAAGGATTCGATGACGAAATCGGCAGTCCGTATCAGCCTCTTGAATAGCTCCTGGCCTTTCGAAGTCTCTATGTTGAGCGTGATCCCCCGTTTATTCAGGTTGAACGCAAGCCAGGGGAGACTTCTTTCAGGGCCGGGGATATCCTGATAGAAAGGGCCGATGGTTCGTGAGGGGTCACCCCCGGGCTTTTCCACCTTGATTACATCGGCACCAAGCTCAGCCAGGGCCTTGCCACACAAAGCTCCACGGTTGCCGGTGAGGTCCAAAACCCGGTAGCGGTCCAGCATCGGGGGCATTTGTTCTTCGTCAGCCACGTGATAACTTCCTTTTTGAGGGCAGATTGGATGTCACCCTCTTTTTGTAACGTACGTTGTATGTTTTGTCAACCAGAATGGTGACCTGATGCTTGGCGTATGAGCAAAATTGAGGTGGTTGGTGACAAGACGGTGTTCATGCCGAAGAGAAATCGGTGGCTCAGAGCCTGGCCTGTTTCTGGGGCAGGGAATGGCAGGGTGCGGAGCAGGAGGTCGAGGATGATACCAGGCAGGAACGCGTCAAGATGTTTATTCCGATATAGAGCCAGGGAACGACTGAATTAGTGGAGGTCTTATTCTCATTGTTGGGGGCAATGGTAGCGCACCCCCACCCCCTGATTTGCTCAGAGGGTGAGGGTGTCGCGTTTTCGTTCTCCGTGTTGCTACTAATGGTCAGCGTGGTTGATTGCAGCCCGATAGGTGTCAATCCAGTTCGGGTTCGATCAGGCCATAGTTGCCATCCCCACGGCGATATAGTACGTTGAAGCGCTCGTTTTCGGCGTTGAAAAAGATAAAGAAGTTGTGAGATAAGAGTTCCATCTGGTCGGCCGCTTCCTCTGGTGACATCGGTTTCACTAGAAACCGCTTGGTTTTCACGATCCGGGCTGTTTCCTCATCTACGGGAAGCTCCGGTTCTGCCCCGGTCTGATCCGCGGCGAGCTGTTTCTCAGGGGGCAATGACCTTCTATGACTACGGTAGATCTTCCCCTTGAAACGCTCTATCTGAGTATTCAGAACGTCGGTGACGCTATCGATGGCGGCAGTGGTGCTTACAGCCCGCTCCTCTCCCCGAAGCAAGGAGCCGTGGTTACTAATGGTCACCTGCGCCACGTAGCGGTTCTCCGCTGCTTTGGTCATCTCTTGAGAGAGCTCAACCTTGATCTCATCCATATTGGGAAGATGACGCTCCAGTTTGGTTATTTTACGGCGGATATATGCTTCAGTTTCCTCTGTAATCTCGACGTTCTTACCCTTGATAACTAATTCCATTTATGCTTCCTCCAGCAGATAAAAGTATGACAAAGCTTGATTCGATTGAGCAGATCATTGCCGTGGAATGGCCTGTGGGTGTGCAGCTAACCTGATATACGCAAGAACCGTACGGAAATTCGCCAACCTCATGCTTTACCTTAAGATAGATTCTACCCTTTGTGGTTATTAGTTTCAAGTAGTTTCTAGGACAGGACTGAAAACGTTTCTCTGGCTGCTGTGAGACCCCATACAGAGCCTGCCCCCGCTGTTTTGAGGGCGGTAGCGCATGCATCGAGTGTGGCACCAGTGGTGCAGACATCGTCGATGAGCAGTATGTTCTCGCCATGAAGTTCCTTGCGGCAGGCGAAGGCATCGCGTACATTGGCGCGGCGTTCGGAAGCACTGGCTGTCTTTGTCTGGGAAACAGTGTCTCTCAGTCTCGACAGGGTATCTTCTAATACAGGTAGACCGATGTTTTTACTGATCTCCGATGTGAGCAGGGATGCCTGGTTGTAGCCGCGCTGTCGCAGGCGTTTGGGATGGAGAGGCACAGGTATGAGGGTCTCTCCGGGCATTGGGTGGGTTTGTAAGAACCCGGTCAGTAGCTGCCCCAGAGGGGATGCCATTGTCTTGATATGTCGGTATTTGAACTGGTGAATAGCCTGGCGAACAGTTCCCTCGAATGCGAATAATGAGCGTATGCCATCTATGGTTAACGGGTAGGTGCTACACGTGGGGCAGAGGATCCCCTCTTTCACTGGAGTTCCACAGCGCTGGCAGAACGGCACTTCGATTTTAGGCAGCGACTGGCGGCACAAGGGGCAGAGCAGGTCGCCTTCTTTGCCGCAGCCGAGGCAGCGCAGGGGAAATAGCAGGTCGAGGAAAGCTATCTTGAGTTGATGCATAGAGAGATGTGACCTCATATCGCAGCTACCATTATACTAATTGAACCACAGAGAATACCAGAGCACAAAGGAATAGAAAAGCCGTTTCGTAAATGGTATCACAGTTGCGACTTGCCCCAGGATGTTATAATACACAAACCGAGAAGCAAGGAACAGTCATTGAGACGCTGCTACGGGCAGGGTTAGGGAGGTGTACGACGATGAAGGTTGCCTCACCACGTTTTATCTTCGCTAATTGCGGTGCCTTTCGCGAATGTTCTGTAACTGTTCGAACGGGGAGGGGACAATGCAAATGGATCTGTGGGAACTGTGTAAGCAAATGTTGCGAAGCCGTATTTTCGAAGAAGCAGTAATACAATTGTGGGAGGATGGTTTCATCTTCGGAGAGATGCACGTTGGCATTGGAGAGGAAGCAATTGCAGCAGGTGTAGTAGCCCAGTTAAGAGATGGAGATGCGATGGCACTGGATCATCGGCCAACTCCGTCACTGTTGATGCGTGGCATTGACCCTGTGCTTCTTTTACGAGAGTTTCTTGGCTGCCCCGATGGTCTCTGTTGTGGTATAGGAGGGCATATGCATCTGTTTTCCCAGGAACACCTTGCTGCGTCCTCCGGAATAGTGGGAGCATCTGGGCCAACCGCAGTCGGATTCGCGCTCGCTGCTCAGCACTTGCGTCCCGGGACGGTGGCAGTAGCCTTTTTTGGCGATGGTGCTATAAATCAAGGGATGTTGATGGAGGCGTTGAACCTCGCCGCAATTTGGAAACTTCCTGTACTATTCGTCTGCAAAGACAATGAATGGGCAATTACAACGCTTTCACAGTCAGTTACTGCAGGTAATATCGTAGATCGGGTGAGAGCCTTTGGGATTCGTGTTGCCGAGGTGAACGGAAGCGATGTGGAAGCTGTGTGGAAGGCAGCAAATGAAGCAATAGACCGTGCACGCAAAGGTGAGGGCCCCAGCTTTCTACAGGCTCATTGCTGCCGTCCCGAGGGGCATTTGCTTGGTGATCCGATGGTGCAGATGGCACACCACCCGATTAGCGAAATGAAAAAGACAACGGTGCCTCTATTGAAATCCATTACGAAAAGGGAAGGAGGTTCGTTAGCCGAGCGTGCACGTAGCATGGGGATGGTAGCTTCTTTGATTGGCAAAACCGCGAAAGATCGCTTTTGGAAACAAGATGATCCCCTGGAACTAGTTCGCAATAAATTGAAATTTGACCACGCGCGCTTGAAACTTATGGAAGAAGAGGCGAACAGGGAAATCCAGCAAGTAGTTCAAGCTGCTCTAATGACTGATGAGCTTGGAACAGGGGGGCGACAATGAGAAACATGGGGTTTAGTGATGCTATTGAGGATGCACTGGCGCATGCAATGGCCCACGACGACAAGATTATTGTCCTCGGTGAAGATGTGCATATGCTGAGGTCGAACCTTTTTGTGCGCTTCGGAAAAGAGCGAGTACGAGCGACTCCAATTAGTGAGGGTGCCTTCGTCGGGTTAGCAGTCGGCGCGGCAATGGCAGGGCTACGTCCTGTTGTAGAAGTGATGTTCGCAGATTTTCTCGGAGTGGCCATGGATGCATTGCTGAACCATGCGGCGAAAACTAATAGATTCTCCGGGGGCAGGTGGAATGTGCCCCTGGTGGTGCGGGTTGCCTGCGGGGGTGGTTATGGTGATGGCGGGCAACACGAGCAGAGCCTCTGGGGATGGCTCGCGCATATTCCAGGATTGACGGTTGTTGTTCCCTCAACTCCCGCTGATGCCGGTGGTTTGATGCTTTCTGCCATCCAGTGCGATGATCCAGTAATATACATGGAACATAAGCTACTCTCGAATTTCTGGTTTGACCTGATGGGAACGGGTAGACGGGAGACTGTACAATTTGACGTGCCGGCGCAGGGCGCTTACGGTTCTGTTCCTCAGGTATGGCATCCCGTACCCATTGGACGAGCAATTATCCGGCGGGATGGCGAAGACCTGAGTATCGTCAGCGTAGGTGTTGGGGTGCATCGTGCAATGGAGGCCGCGGTAGCCTTGGAAGATCACAGGATATCGGCAGGCGTGCTGGATTTGAGAACCGTTTCACCACTCGATAGGGAGACCGTTTGCAGCTTTATATCAAAAACAGGACGTATGTTGGTCGTGGATGAGGATTATCGGGACTTCGGGCTTTCCGGGGAACTCGCGGCAAGTGCCCTTG
Organism: Chloroflexota bacterium; assembly: GCA_034189725.1. Taxonomy (GTDB): domain Bacteria; phylum Chloroflexota; class Dehalococcoidia; order SZUA-161; family SZUA-161; genus JAXHUK01. The sequence continues at coordinate 14,352 of JAXHUK010000069.1, forward strand.
AGGCAGGTATTCCGGTACGGTACGGCAGGGTGTGTACGAGCGACACGATCCCATACTGCCGAGACCTGGAGGACGATATGCTTCCGAGCACTCATACAATAGTGAGTACCGCACTGGAATTGATGGAGGAATAGAGGGTACTTGTTTGAGGGCCACGCTTTAGCAGCGTAGTCTTATATCAGACTACTTATCTGTGGAGAGAGATGTGAGCTCATGTTTTTCTGCCGTTATTGATAATTGAACCACAAAGAGCACAAAGGGACTGATTTAAAATCCTTGTGTACTTTGTGGTTTTATTGGCCAAAGGCTTTCCAAAACATCATAGTTTGCTCCGGAAGCGCCTAGTGAGTCATGTGCAGCTCTGAAAGCTGGTGGATGCCCTCTGTTTCCATGAAACGCC
>JAXHUK010000007.1:0-11466 GCA_034189725.1 Chloroflexota bacterium
GCAGCATTCGATGAGCGTGCGCACGAAGCTGATTTGCGTTTCGAAGATGTTCTGAAAGACCTGAAGCAGCGTGGCAGAATATAGGATTCTGATCAAGCCTTCTGCGGTCAAAGAAATTGAAGACATCCCTTTGAAAAAAGACCGCCAGCGAATCATTAACCGCATACGTTCACTGTCAGCCAGTCCCAGACCACCACAGTGCGAGAAGCTATCTGGGCAGGATAAGTATCGTCTTAGACAAGGGCGCTATCGTATCATATATTCGATAAATGACCAGCATTCCGTAGTAAATGTTGTAAAAATTGGTCATCGGAAAGATATCTACCGGTGAATTCGAATTCAGGCGTACTCGTTTTCATATCCTCGTCAATAAACTGACCTCATCAGTTCTTTGCACAGACAATTTTTGCCGCAGGTATATTGAGTAGCTGAACAGGCTACTTGCTGCTTTACTACACTCTGAGTTACTGCTAAGCTTAGTGTAGTGGCATCCACAGAGTTATCAGAAAAGTATCCACTTATCGAACCAATTGCCTGGTAAATCGACGAACCGTATGAAAAGCTGAGACATGGCACGAGTACTAGTAGCGATGAGCGGCGGCGTTGATTCATCTGTCGCTGCAGCACTTCTGAAAGAGGATGGTCATGAGGTCACAGGCGTGACTATGAAGGTATGGGATGGCGAATCCCTGCCGCAACGAGAAGCTCATGGCTGCTATGGCCCGGATGAGGATGATATAGAGGATGCTCGTAGTATAGCCCGAATACTTGATATCCCATTCTATGTTTTCGATCTCACCGCAGAATACAGGGCCGAGGTTCTGGACTATGTTCGCCATGAATACTTCTCAGGGCGAACGCCAAATCCTTGCGTGAGGTGTAATCGCAGGGTTAAGCTGGATATGCTGGTGGAGAAGGCGCGTGATGACGGTATCGAGTTCGAGTTCGTGGCCACAGGCCACTATGCGCGTGTAGAACAAATTCAGAGCAGTGGTCGCTATGTTCTCAAGAAAGCGCGTGATTGGGAGAAGGATCAATCCTATTTCCTTTATGCTTTGTCGCAGGAGCAACTCAGCCGTGCTTTTTTCCCACTGGGAGATTTTACTAAAGCAGAGGTGGTAGGGATGGCGTTCCAGCGACAACTTGGTGTTGCGCAGAGAGCGGAGAGCCAGGACTTCATAGCTGGGGGTTACTCTTCAATTATGGGGACATCTGCCCAGCCGGGGCTCATATTCGACCGCCAGGGTACTATGTTGGGTCGTCACCGCGGAATCCCATATTACACCATCGGGCAGCGAAAAGGTCTTGGTATATCAGCCAAAGAGGCGCTGTATGTTACTGAAATCGATTGTGCACAGAATGCCTTGATCGTTGGAACAAAAGAGGAAGTGTATGGCAATGAGCTTATATGCTCAGAGATGAACTGGATAGTGCTGCCAGATTTGGAACACGCTCTTTCTGTAAAGGCAAAGATACGATATAGCCATAGTGAGAGCGAAGCCATTGCTACTCCCCTGGAGGATGGGAGAGTGCGTGTGGTGTTCACTGAACCGCAGATGGCGATTACTCCGGGTCAGGCTGTTGTATTCTACGATATTGATACTGTGGTTGGGGGTGGTACAATAGAGGCATCATTACGGTGAGACTGACACCGCGAGAAGGAAGAAGCTACTCAATGAATGGAGAATTATCGTTATTGGATAGGGTACTGAGACTGAGGAATGAGAGGAACGCTGTCATCCTCGCCCATAATTATCAACGGGCTGATGTTCAGGACATCGCGGATTTCACCGGTGACTCATTGGAACTCAGTCAGAAAGCCGCTACGACCGATGCCGATGTGATCGTCTTTTGCGGAGTTCAGTTTATGGCAGAAACTGCCTCTATACTCTGTCCTGACAAGGTTGTCTTATTGCCTGACGTAGAAGCGGGTTGCCCTATGGCGGACATGATTACTGCTGAGAGATTGCGGCAGAGAAAACAAGAGTTACCAGGTGTTGTCGTTATCTGCTATGTTAATTCATCTGCAGAGGTGAAGGCCGAATCCGATATTTGCTGTACATCTGCAAACGCGGTGAGAGTAATCGAAAGCGTTGATATGGCTCATAAGATTCTCTTTGTACCCGACCAGTATTTGGGACACTATGCAGCGAGTAAGACGGGCAGGGAAATGGCACTGTGGCCAGGATACTGTCCCACGCATGTTAAAATTCAACCGCATCATATTGTGGAGGCGAAGCGGGAGCACCCACAGGCCAAAGTTGCGGTTCACCCCGAATGTCGGCCTGATGTGATTGCTCTTGCTGATGAGGTGCTAAGCACCAGTGGGATGATCAGGTTCGCACAGCGTGACGAGGTTAAGGAGATGATCGTAGGCACAGAGGTAGGGATCATTCATCGTCTGAGCAAAGATAATCCCCACAAGCTGTTTATTCCTGCCTCAGAACAGGCAATTTGTCCCAATATGAAGCGAATCACCGTGGAAAAGATACTGTGGTCTCTGGAGAATATGTCACCTGAGGTGAAAGTTCCCGAAGATATTCGCGTTAAGGCAAAACTGGCTGTGGACAGGATGCTTGAAATCGGCAGGTCTCAATAACGTTCCCTTCACTAGTCCACCTTGAAGAACTTTGTTTTGGGTGAACCACAGACGGGGCATTTCTCAGGGGCTTCTCCCTCAGCCGTGTAGCCACAAACGTCGCAGACATAGAAATCTGTGTCCTGAAACTTCCCGCTACCCTGCAGGGTCTCAAGGGCTGATTTGTAGAGCGACTCATGGATCATCTCTACCTTTCGAGCCCAGTCGAATGTGCGTTCGGCTTTTGGCATTTTCTCTTGCTTTGCCTGCTCCACGAACTCAGGATACATGGACACATGTTCCATGTTCTCGCCTGAGATAGCTTCTTTCAGATTATCCTGGGTGGACTTGACTCCGTCCATCACCTCCAGGTGATTGCGAGCATGTACGATCTCTGCCATGGCTGCAGCGCGGAACAGTTTTGCAACCTGGGGGTATCCTTCCTTGTCGGCCTTACGAGCAAACGCCTGGTATGTCGTGCTCGCCTGACTTTCACCTTCAAATGCATGCTGTAGGTTTTCTGCCGTATCGGGCATCGCGATGCCTCCTTTAGTAAACTATATTTTATTGCCCTGGCGTCATGGCCGCTGTCTTTTGCATTATGGTTGTGTAATTGCCGGCTTATGGACTTTGCCGTTGCGCAATCTCAATCTTCATGCAACGGTCCATCACAACGGTTAGGCCAGCCTCTCTTGCCATGCACGCAGCCTCTTCGTGAATTACCCCTTCTTGCATCCATATTGCCTTGGCTCCGATGGCAATGGCCTGTTCTACTACGGGGAGGACTTCATCGGAACGACGGAAGATGTTTACGACGTCAATCTGTTCGGTGATGGTGGTGAGGTCAGGATGAGCCTTCTCTCCCAGGACTTCCTTGGCCATTGGTGTTACCGGTATTACGCGATACCCCTCGTTTATCAGGAAATCAGCTACCATGTAGCTGGGACGCTCTGGTTTGGGAGAAGCTCCCACCATAGCAATTGTACGGTACTCGCTCAGTATCTTTTCGATTGCGATGTTCATATCGTCGCTCATAGGTTCTCTCCTCGTGATAGGGCTAGAAGATAGTCTACACTCAATAGTGCAGGTACACAAGAGTATATCTAAAAACAGCCTTGAGCATCTCACGGATGATCATTGTGAAATGGGCGGGCTTACCAGTCTGGCGCCAGCTCAACAGGCACAAGTAATGATAGCTCATCGAGTGTCCATATGCCATCCGTATGGATCGTTTTTAGCTGTTTTGGCTCGGAGTAGAGTGATATCTGGCCTTCCATAACCTGGAATGTGCAGCCATTTATATAGGCGGCCTCATCGGTTGCCAGGTAGGCCACAAATGGTGCTATGGCATCCGGGTCCAGCCTGGAGATAGCTTTTCCCGTTTCACTATTTGGTGAAGAGTCCCCGGAGCGGGTTCGTTCCATGTCGGCCTGCAATTCCGGTGATGTAGTCATCCTTGTAGCAGCGCGAGGCCGGATGGCATTACAGGTTACCCCATATCTGGCCATGTCACGGGCTACTGTCCTGGTGAATCCGATTATTCCCTCCTTGGCAGCACTATAGTTGGCTTGCCCCATGTTTCCCAAACCTGATTCAGAGGATGTATTGATAATGCGGCCACTTTGTTGTTGCCTGAATATCACACACGCAGGTTTCGTACAGTTGAAATGGCCATAGAGATGCACCTTTATTACATCGTCCCATTCCTCGGGAGTCATATTAAAGATCATCCGGTCTCTGACGAAGCCGGCATTGTTCACCAGGATATCCAGTCTGCCGAATGTGCCGATTGCGGACTGGATTATGGTTTCTCCTCCCTCGGTAGTAGCTACCGTGTCATAGTTGGCGATAGCTTCTCCGCCTCTGTCCCTGATCTCCTTTACCACCGCATCGGCTGGCGAGGTAGTTGAGCCATCGGGGGCGCTACGTATGTCATTGTTAACTACCACCTTCGCGCCCTCATCAGCCAAAAAGATGGCCTCACTTCTACCGATGCCACGGCCAGCCCCGGTGACTATAGCCACTTTGCCTTTTAGTTTATCGCCCATTTCCTGTCGGTCTCCTTGTGTCTTGGAGGTCGGTTAAGGTTGTTAGAAAAGTCCTGGTCGATCCCGGAATAGTGCCTTTGAATAGTACAGCGAAACGATTAGCCGCCGAATTCATTGGGATTTGTAGTGAAGATACCGGCGAACTCGTGCTTTAACTCGCGCTCCATGAGTTCCGTGACTGCCTGTCGGACATCGAGACCCTCATAGAGCACGCGATACACCTGTTCAGTGATGGGCATCTCTACCTTGAACTCCCTGGCTAGCTTGAGAGCGGGAATGGTAGTGGTGACGCCCTCCGCTATACCTTGCATGGATGCGGCTATCTCTTCGAGTTTGCGTCCTATGGCGAGTTCCTGACCGACGAGGCGGTTGCGGCTCAATGAGCTTGAGCATGTAGCTACAAGGTCACCCAGCCCGGCGAGGCCGGCGAAGGTCAATGGATTTGCTCCCGCAGCTACACCGAGTCGCGTAATCTCGGCGAGACCACGTGTTATCAGACCAGCTTTGGTATTGTTTCCATATTCTAAGCCATCGACCATACCGGCCGACAATGCGATGATGTTCTTGAGCACGCCACCGAGCTCTACACCGACTACATCGGTATTGGTATAGGCGCGGAATAGCGATGAAGACATCATCATTTGCACATTCGTTGCAACCGAAGCTTCATAGGCGGCAATTACCGTTGTCGCCGGCAGCCCCTGTGCAATCTCCTGGGACAGGTTGGGGCCGGAAAGGACACAGATGTTTGGATGCAGGCGGTGATCGATCTCTTCAGCGATGACTTGAGACATTCGCTTGGCGCTATCGACCTCCAGTCCCTTGGCGACATTCACGATAAGCATAGAGTTGTCGAGATACCCTTCGAGCAGGCGAGCGTTGTGTCGCATATCCTGTGAGGGCACGGCGAGGATTACCAATCGTGCGTCCGTGAGCGCCTTGGCAATTGAAGCGGTAGACTGGAGCGTTGGGGGGAATGAGAAACCTGGAAGATGAGCGGCATTCTCATTATTTCGGTTCAGTTTTTCCGCTTCCTCTTCAGTTCGTGCCCAAAGGCTGACTTCCATCCCTCCGCGGCTGAGTAGTATCCCCAGTGTTGTGCCCCAGGAGGTGGTACCGATAATAGCGACCTTGCTCATCTCTGTCATATCCGTAGTCCGTTGACCGTGTCCTTGATTTATCCCCCCGTACACGGCTCCTGTTTTTGGTTCCATTTTAAGAGTTAAACCTAGGTGATGTATCAGTAATTTCCCACGAACCCCGAATGAATTCGGGGGCTAATCATTCCGATTAGTCCTCCAATTCATTGGAGGTTGTACAAAAAGACCAGAAAACAAAGCTATGTGCACAATTCGAATTAAGAATATAATGGTTCAAAGTTGAGGCTCAATGCCCTCTCAGCTACTCATTTTGCTTTTTGATTTTTAATTAGTTTTGTCTCTTTTCCCCTTTCTGCCCCACTTTGCTTTCGGTGCCTGACAGTAGTCTCGATATGTTATCTCGATGCTGGATGATAATCAAAGCAACCGCGACTGCGGTGAAGATGACGTATACTACAGGAGCCATGTCCAGGGCTGATAAGACGGCCATAATCACCACTGCACTCGTTGCCCCCAATAATGAACCCAGGGAAGCATAGCGGGTTACTGCGACGATGAGGGCAAAGATGGCCAGGCTTGCAGCAGCAACCAGCGGTGCCATGACGAATAATGCACCCACTGAGGTGGCGACTCCGCGGCCTCCCTGAAACCTGATGAATATCGACCAGTCGTGTCCCGCGATGGCTGCGAAGCCTGCGGCCATTTCTCCGACGGGAGACCCCAGGGTGTATTTTGCTATGAGGACGGCGATGACGCCCTTGAGCACATCGGCGATAAGGGCGATAGCAGCAGCTTTTGTTCCCAGAGTACGTAATACGTTGGTGGAGCCTGTCTTGCCGCTCCCATATGCTCTAACGTCCACCCCTCGAATCTTTCCCAATAGTACCCCTGATGGGATAGAACCGATCAAATAGCTGCCGATGACGACGATGATGAATTCGATCTCGCTCATGTCCTCCCTGTGTAATCATTCACCGGGCTATGGGTGATACCCTCAGTGTGAACGTTCACGGCCCTTTCGCTTAAAGATGAGCTTCAGCGGGATGCCGCTAAAGCCGAATGATTCACGAAGCTTGTTTTCCAGGTAACGCTGATAGGAAAAGTGGAGCAGCTTGGGATCGTTAACAAAGAAAACGAATGTTGGTGGACTGCTTTCAGCTTGAGTAACGTATGAAATTTTTAACTTTTTCCCCTGTACCGAGGGAGGCGAATGTGCCGCTATTATTCGCCCGACCTCTTCGTTCAGGTGGGCGGTGGGGATGCGCTTTTCCCTGTTGCGGCAGATGTCTCTGGCTGCCGGTAGTATCTTGTCGATGCCTTTTCCAAATTGAGCTGAGACGAACAGGATAGGAACGCCGGGGAAGAATTTGAGCCGTTGCTCGATCTCCAGGCTGCAGGCAGCTGCATCCAGTTCCAGTTCACTGGCGAGATCCCACTTGTTGACCACCAGCACCATTCCCTTCAGCGCTTGATTGATGTAGCCGGCGATATGAGCGTCCTGCGCTGTGATCACTTCGGTAGCGTCAGTGACTAGGAGCGCGACATCTGCCCTCGAGATGGCGCGAATGGAACGCATTACACTGTAGCGCTCGATTCCTCCCTCGATGCGCCCGCGGCGCCGGATTCCAGCGGTGTCGATGAATAACACGGATTCGTCGTTATGTTTGAATATGGTATCCACAGCATCACGGGTCGTTCCCGGTATCTCACTCACGATAGCCCTCTCCTGGCCGAGAATGGCGTTGAGCAGCATGGATTTTCCCACATTGGGACGTCCTACAATGGCGATCTTCAACATATCAGGCTCCTCAGCAGGAGGAGCGGAGGGAGGTAACATGGCGCTCACTTCGTCCATGAGGTCGGAGACACCGGTGCCATGATGAGCGCTGATCGGTATCGGTTCCCCGATACCTAACTCGTGGAACTGAAATGCCTGATGGCGACGTTGATTGTTATCTGACTTGTTTACTCCCAGTAGTATGGGCTTTTGTGAACGCCTGAGTGCTTCAGCCACCTCCATATCGGGGAGGGTTACTCCATTCACAACATCTACCAGGAATATTATAACGTCCGCCTCGTCGATGGCTACTTCGGCCTGATCCTGTACCTTTTGGCGCAGTGTGGACTCAGGACTGGGTTCGAGACCGCCGGTATCTACCAGGGTGATATCATGGTCTTCCCAAGAGATGTCGGCATAGACGCGGTCGCGAGTGGTACCCGGTATATCCTCGACGATAGCGAGACGTTCGCCGACCAGTCGGTTGAACAACGTTGATTTGCCTACATTGGGACGTCCTACAATGGCGACTATTGGTTTGGTCATGGCTTACCTTTATAGAGTGTTTGAGCGTGTTTATGGGCTTCTTGAGCTTGCTCGATATGGCCGAGCATCTGGAGCGCTACAGCTTTGTTTGCCCATGCTTCAGCATCGTCGGGTTTGTGGCGTATAGCATTTTCAAAGCAGGATAGTGCATCATTGTGTTGCCCGATACTTCCCAGCGCTACACCTTTGTTGATCCATGCCTCGGAATTATCAGGTTTGTACTTCAGGGCAGTCTCGAAGCAGGATAGCGCCTCATCATGGCGGCCAAGCTTCCCCAGTGTTATCCCTTTATTGACCCAGGCTTTGATATTATGTGGCTTGCGCTCAATAACCTCATTGTAGCAAGCGAGCGCTTCCTCCAATCGGCCAAGCTTCTCCAGTTCCACAACTTTATCGACCCACGATTCGTCCTCATCTGGCTCCTGCTCGACGGATTTCTCATATTCAGTCAAGAGCTGTTCATACTTTTCTTGCAGTACGGTCTCCAAAAGCTGGAAGAGCAGTGCCTTCTGAGCATGCAACCTGTTCTCTGCCTGGTCGAAGACTACCGACCGTGGTGAGTCGATAAGGCCGGGGGCGACCTCTTCCCCGTGGTGCGCGGGTAGCGGGTGCATGAATATGACGTTTTCTGAAGCCAGCGACAGAAGCTCGTCATTGACCTGATAGCCTGTGAATGCCTGTCTCCGCTGCTTGAGCTCGGTCTCCTGCCCCATGCTTGTCCAGACGTCGGTGTATACCACATCGGCACCCTCGGCGGCAACCCGGGGTTGCTCAGCGAGGACGATTTGGGCGCCGCTTTGCTCAGCAAAGCGGCGCCCCTGGCGTACGATGCTATCCGAAACCTCGTATCCTTTCGGAGAAGCGATCTTGAAATTCACCCCTAACAGGGCACAGGCAAGTAGTAGACTGTTTGCTACATTGTTGCCATCGCCAATGAATGCAAGCGTTATACCCTCCAGGGTTCCTTTGTGCTCGAAAATTGTCGTAAGGTCAGCCAGGGCTTGACAGGGGTGCTCCAGGTCTGAGAGGGCATTAATAACAGGTACTGTAGCGTGCTCGGCCAGCAACTCCAGGGTAGCGTGGGAAAATGTGCGAGCGGAAATTATATCGACATACCGGCTGAGTGTCCGCGCAACATCCGATATAGACTCTCTGCTCCCCAGGCCGACTTCCTGCTGGGAAAGATAGATGGTATGCCCTCCGAGCTGGTTCATGGCGACATCGAAGCTGACCCTGGTGCGCAGGGAAGGCTTCTCAAAGAGTAACGCCAGTGTCTGCCCTGCAAGGAAATAGTTTATTCCCTGTTTTTTCATCTCCACGGCGTCATTAATTATACTCCAGGCATCCTCCGGTGAAAGGTCACTTATTGAGAGCAGGTTTTTTCCTTTCATGGTTCTCCTTTTTCGCTGCAATCCCGCTGTCGGTTGAAATGGACAACTGAAAACAGGGGAATCGGGAATACTGATTTATATATAGAACAAGTACTGGGCTTAAATATAATACAACAAAGCGGGCTGCTCCACAATCGGCTCACTTGTTACGATTTTGCTCTCAATGATATAATGCTAGTGTCGTTACAGCGCTGTGAGCAGTTGGAGTATATGAAGTATACCGATGCTATAGATTTTTTCCTGAGTCGCACCGATTATGAGAGGTGGCCCGGGTATAATTATGCCAGCAGGTTTGATCTCAGACGTATGGAGCTTTTATTGGAGCGGCTGGGTGATCCACATCGCAGCTCCAGGTCTGTTCATATAGCGGGCTCCAAGGGGAAGGGAAGCACTGCTGCAATGATCACGGCAGCGCTTCGCGCTGCCGGCTACAAAACCGGTCTTTACACATCTCCACACCTTGTTACCCTCCGGGAACGAATCAGTATAGACGGGAAGCCAATTCTTAAACGCGAACTGGCAGAGGTGGCTGAGATACTGCGACCTCATGCTGAAGCTATAGATCATGATTGTACCTACGGAGAGCTTTCTACATTCGAATTGCTAACTGCGGCCGCTTTTCTCCACTTTCAGCGTAAAGGGGTCGATTTCCAGGTGCTGGAGGTGGGGCTTGGGGGGAGACTCGATGCCACTAACGTGGTTACCCCTGAGGTTTGTGTGATCACATCGATAAGTCTGGATCATCAGGAGGTGCTGGGCGACACGGTTGCTCAGATCGCTGCTGAAAAGGCAGGTATCATAAAGGCTGGAATTCCAGTGGTTACCTCTCCGCAGACGGAGGAAGCTGCTGCAGTTATCAGGGAGGTATGCCGCGAAAAAGGGGTCGATTTGATAATGGTGGGGAGCGATGTAACGTGGCAGAGGCTGGAGAACAATCTTGCGGGGCAATCCATAGAGGTTACCAGCAGGGGAATTCGGTCAAATGGCACTACGTACCGGATAACTATACCGCTTCTCGGTGAACATCAGGTGCAGAATGCTGCTACCGCAGTCGCCGCGCTGGAGCTATTGGGAGTGTCCAGGGAGAGTATCGAGGTTGGTTTGGCGAAAACCTCCTGGCCGGGACGCCTTCAGGTCTTGAGACGCAGGCCGCTTTTAATTGTCGATGGCGCTCATACTGCCGAGTCGGCACGGAAGCTCAAAGAAGCTCTGATGAACTACTTTCACTTTAACCGCATACTGTTTATACTGGGGACATCGGCTGACAAGGATATGAAAAGTATCATAGCAGAACTCGCCCCGCTGGCGAGTGTTGTTGTTGCAACGCGCTCGCGTCATCCACGGGCTACTGATCCTGGCGTAGTGGCTGCTGAGGTGGCTAAATGGGGGCTGAGAGCGGAGGTCACCGAAAACGTCGCTCAGGCGCTGGAGAAAGCGCGGGGGATGGCAGGTAATCACGACCTTATTTGTGCCACAGGCTCTCTGTTTCTTGTGGGCGAGGTCATAGAGCATGTGAATAATGTGCGTGCTGAGATTTATCACTAAATGAATGGCAAGTAAGGAGAGTTAGATGGAGCGTTCAAGTTCGGAAGTGGGGCAGCAGCCGGAGACGATTTCGTTCGATGTGGTTGACAAACAGATCGATGATTTGCTCGGAGGTGTTGTTGAAGAGAAGGCGGGAAAACCTGTACCCAAAACGAAACCCGAACGTGCCGGTAACTATGAGGGCAAGAGACGCCGCGTTGTCGTAACGGGGATGGGAGCAGTTACCCCGCTGGGCCTGACCGTTGATGAGTTCTGGCAGGGATTGATCGAGGGTAGATCGGGTATTGACAAGACCACGTTGTGTGACGTCAGCGCGTTGTCCTGCCAGATTGCAGGTGAGGTCAAGGGATTCGATCCTCGCAACTATATGGATCACAAGGATGCCCGGAGAATGGCGCGGTTCAGCCAGTTTGTCATCGCTGCTGCGAAAATGGCCGTTGAACAGGCCGGGCTTGATACCAGCAGTGAGGATGCAGCACGC
>JAXHUK010000070.1:0-5849 GCA_034189725.1 Chloroflexota bacterium
GCAACAAACATGGGCTGTGACAGGAAACGCTGTATTTTACGGGCACGGGCTACGGTGATCTTATCCTCGTCACTAAGCTCCTCAATACCCAATATGGCGATAATATCCTGGAGATCACGGTAGCGCTGCAATACGCTTTGTATACCGCGTGCTACCTGATAATGCTCCTCCCCAACAATCTTGGGGTCGAGAATACGCGAGGTAGACGTCAATGGATCGACGGCAGGATAGAGACCCTGTGCCGCAATACTGCGCTCGAGTGCTACAACGGCATCCAGGTGCCCGAACGTGGTTACAATTCCCGGATCGGTGTAGTCATCAGCAGGTACATAAATCGCCTGGAACGAGGTGATCGAGCCCTTCTTGGTCGTGGCAATTCTTTCCTCCAGCTCGCCCATCTCTGTACCCAGCGTGGGCTGGTAACCGACTGCTGACGGCATCCTGCCCAGAAGTGCTGATACCTCCATACCAGCCAGGATATACCGATAGATGTTGTCAATGAACAGGAGCACGTCCTGCCCCTCGACGTCGCGGAAATACTCTGCCATGGTCAATCCGGTGAGAGAAATCCGCAGCCTTACTCCGGGAGGTTCATTCATCTGTCCGAAGACCAGCACCGTTTTGTCGATAACTCCCGAGTCCCTCATTTCATGCCAGAGGTCATTGCCCTCGCGAGACCTTTCGCCAACGCCGGCGAAAACTGAGAACCCACCCTGCTCGGTAGCTATATTGCGTATAAGCTCTAGAATAACTACGGTTTTGCCCACACCAGCGCCACCATAGGCCCCGATCTTCCCCCCTCTGGTGAATGGGGTGACCAGATCCATCACCTTGATGCCAGTCTCCAGCATCTCGGTACTGGTCTCTTGCTCAGTGAACGGCGGAGGAGGCCGATGAATTGGCCAATGCTCTTTCGCGTCAACAGAGCCGAGGTTATCCAGTGGCTGCCCCTCAATATTAAACAACCGTCCCAGGCACTCTCTGCCAACAGGCACGGATATCGCCGCCCCGGTGTCTATTGCCTCCGCTCCACGTGCAAGCCCATCGGTAGGCGAGAGAGCAAGGCAGCGCGCCCAGTTATTCCCTATATGGTGCTGCGTCTCCAGAACGATCTTGCCCTCATCTGTGACGACTTCTATTGCATTATTTAGCGCAGGTAACTCATCCGGAGGAAATTCAACATCAACTACGGTGCCGATTACCTGAGCTACTCTCCCTATTGCCATGGCAGCCTCCTGGTCATTGTGTGCGTTAGTCTTGAGTAATTCCGCCAGCGATGTCTAAAAGCTCTTTGGTGATTAATTCCTGGCGTGCCTTGTTCAGCATCAAGGTAAGTTCATCGATCATATCATTTGCGGCATCGGTTGCATTACGCATAGCAACCATCCTTGCCGATTGCTCACTGGCGATGGATTCCAATATTGCATGGTAAACCTGCATTTCAATATAGCGAGGAAGCAGATGGTCGAGAACCGCTCTTGGTGAAGGCTCATAAATATACTCGATGTTTCCTGTCTGCTCCAGCCCCTCTGACTCAATAGGCAGTAACTCCCAGATTACCGGTTGCTGATTCACTGTGGTGACGAATTTCGTATATGCCAGATAGACCTGGTCGATCTGCCCACTCATATAGTCATCGATAACCACCCGTGAAATAGGGAGGGTATCATTCAGAGAAGGCCGATCGCCCAAATTTGTAAATTCAGCAAGCAGGGACTGGTTGAACTTGGCAAGGAAATCCCTGCCCTTTCGTCCTACAGTGATCGGGGAAACAGGCACCTCTTGTTTTTGTAGAAATGTCGCGGTCGCTCGGTTGACATTAGCATTCAAGCCGCCGCAAAGACCACGATCGCCGGTGATGTGAATAATCCCGATATTTTTGACCTCTCTCCTTTGCAGCAGCGGATGAAGCTCTTCACCCTCCTGGCGTTGAGCGGCGACATCAGCGAGAACTTCACGCATCTTCTCTGCGTAAGGACGTGCCGCCAGCACTCGTTGTTGCGCCTGTTTCATTTTGGACGCTGCAATCATCTCCATAGCTCTGGTGACCTTGGCGGTACTCTGTATGGAGCGAATACGGCGACGAATTATGCGAATGGGAACCATCGTTCTCTCTTCTCACCTAGTTATGCTATAGTCTGCTTGAACTCATTAATGGCTTTTTTCAATGCTTCCAGGTTGCTATCACTAATAGCTTTCTCGGAAGCGATAGCCTTTCCGATCTCGGGATGATTAGTCTCCATAAACCTGTGGAATGATTCCTCAGTAGACCGGATATTGTCTACGGCGATATCATCGAAGTAACCATTGGTTACTGCATAGAGAATCATGACCTGTTTCTCCAGCGGCACCGGTTCATATTGAGTCTGCTTGAGCACCTCGGTAATGCGTTCCCCGATGTCGAGCTGTGCTTTCGTTGCCTTGTCCAGGTCCGAAGTGCCGAACTGAGCAAAGGTCGACATTTCTCTGTACTGAGCGAGATCGATACGGAGGCTTCCCGACACTTTTTTCATCGCTTTGGTTTGTGCCGAGCCTCCAACACGTGATACCGAGAGTCCGATGTTCATTGCCGGGCGTATTCCCGCATTGAACAACTCGGTCTCCAGGTATATCTGGCCATCAGTAATGGAGATGACGTTGGTTGGAACGTATGCAGAGATATCATTTGCCTGCGTCTCAATGATAGGCAGAGCGGTGAGCGAGCCGGCACCGTGCTGTTCATCGAGCTTTGCCGACCTTTCGAGAAGCCGTGAATGGAGATAGAATACATCCCCGGGATAGGCTTCACGCCCTGCAGGACGTCGCAGGAGCAGCGATATTTGCCTGTACGCCCAGGCGTGCTTTGAAAGATCATCATAGATAATCAGAACATCCTGCCCTTGCTCCATGAAAGCTTCACCCATGGCGCAACCAGCGTAGGGGGCCAGATATTGCAACGCGGCGGACTCGGAGGCGTTGGCTGCCACTATGATTGTATGTTCCATAGCGCCGTATTTCTCCAGCGTCCCCACCACCTGTGCCACTTTCGAAGCTTTCTGCCCGATCGCGACATAGATACAGGTAAGGTCTCCCCCCTTCTGGTTAATGATAGTATCGAGGGCGATAACCGTTTTTCCCGTCGAACGGTCACCGATGATTAACTCTCGCTGCCCTCTCCCGATGGGAATGATGCTATCAATAGCCTTGATGCCAGTCTGCACGGGTGTGTCAACTGACTTACGAGTTACCACGTTGGGGGCGACTCGTTCCACGGGGAGCGTCTTATCATATTTTATCGGTCCCTTACCATCAATAGGTTGCCCCAGGGAATTCACCACACGGCCGATGAGCCCTTCTCCCACAGGCACCTCGACGATTCTCCCGGTGCACCTTACCTCATCTCCTTCTTTAATCCCGGCATACTCACCGAGCAGAATGGCGCCGACACTATCTTCCTCGAGGTTAAGTGCGAGCCCTATCACTCCATAGGGGAACTCAAGCAACTCATTGTATTTGACTCCAGAGAGCCCATGAATATGGGCGATACCATCGCCGACCTCGACCACTGTACCTACATCAACTGCAGCTACTGTAGTGCCGAATTGCTCTATCTGCTGCTTAATAACTGAAGCGATATCTTGAGCTCGTGCCATCTGTCCTGCTCCTTTTCACGCATTTTCCCGATCCCATCCCTGTACGGAGTTCGCCAAGCCGAACGGTAATTAACCAGGGTAATCAAATGGCTTGGACCAAACTCTTCTTTAAGGCCTCGAGCTTTGCCTTTGTGCTGCCGTCAAGTACCTTGTCGCCGATCCTGGCAACAAACCCTCCGATAATAGAGGGGTCAACCTCTGCGGAGAGCACGATTTGTTTCCCTGCTATCTCGCTCAGGTGCTTGGCCAGCTTTGCTTTGTCACCCTCGTCAATAGGTACCGCGGTAACTACTGTAGCGTGCTCTAAACCGAGATGAGCATCGGCCTTGCGTTCATATTCAGCTATAATCTGTTTTAATATTCCCAGCCTTTGCTTGGATACCAAGAGGTATGCGAGATTGAGGGCAAGCTCGCTGAGGTCAGGAAGACATTTTTTTATAACCACCATTTTCTCGCTGAGGTGAATTTTCGGGTTCTCTAAAACCATCGCCAACTCAGGCTCAGTAAGAGTGACAGCCATAGCCTTCAGTTCAGACCGCCATTTCTCCACCTCGTTGTTCTCAATGGCGAGTTGAAATACTGCCTGCGCGTGTCGCTTTGCCGATGCGACCCTTGCCACTAGCCCTCCTTCTTCAGGCTGGCGCTTTCTTCAAGCGTCTTCTCGATGATTTGCCGATGGGCTTCCTTATCCAGAGATTTGTCAATCACTCTCTCAGCAGCCCGTATCGCAACATCAACAAATTCTTTACGCAACTGGTCCATAGCTTCCTGGCTTTCGGCCTGGATTTCACTCCGAGCTCTGGCGACGATAGCTTCGGCATCCTGTCTTGCCTGCTGTCGTGCTTCCTCTCGAAGCCTCTCTCCTATTTGCTCTGCCTGAGCTACCACATCCTGCCCCTGTTTGCGGGCCTCTGTGATTTGCTCTTGCACCAGTTGCTCGGTTTTTGCCACTTCTTCCTTAATGAAATCGGCCTGCTCCATACTATCCTTGATTCGCTGAGAACGCTCATCAAGCATCTTGGTAATCGGTTTATAGCCGAATATCAGCAGAATAACCAGCAGCACACCAAAGTTGATAAACTGCCCGATTATACCGTGCCAGTTTATGCCAAGCTCGCCCATCGCATCACAACTGCTCAGCAGCAATGACAACCAGATAATTATAAGGGCAAGGCCAACACGGTTTTTCATTGCGGAACTCCCTTTTTGTAGCTTATGAATTAGCTACCTCCTTTGCAAACATCACTTCCAAATGCTCTGAACTGTGGTACTGCCGGCTATTAAGCCGCTGGCATTAGCAAAACAGCACCTAAAATGACCGCAGCGATCATAATTCCGATGATTAGCACCGTTGAAGCCATGATTGCAATGAATGGTGGTAAGCCTTCGTCTTGCATAATTATGCCTCCTCAGCTGCGCTCCCGAATTATAGCATTCCTAAGATAATGGCTACAATTAGAGCATAAATACCGATCGCTTCGGCAAAGGCGATAGCCAGAATCATGTTCGTCATGATCGGGCCCCTAGCCTCAGGGTTGCGCCCCAATGCCTGCATAGCTCCAAACCCCAAAATTCCAATACCTACTCCCGGCCCTAGAGCACCCAGCCCCATAGCCAGCCCTGCGCCTAGCATCTTCGCCGCTTCTGGATCCATTTTTCAACCTCCTATAGGGTTTTTGTTAATGTTCGCTTTCATGCGGTGTAACCGCCATAGTTGCGAATACTAAGGTCAATGAACTAAATATAAGTGCCTGGATAAATCCCAAGAGTGTCTCCAAACCATAGAACAATACCGGAACTACCCATGCAATGAGGAATGCCATCATCATGAGCAATACCTCACCGGCGGTCATATTGCCAAAGAGACGGAAGGTGAAGCTAATGATACGTACAAACTCGCTGAGCAGTTCCAGGAGGCCAACGAAGATATCGATGATGCCGAATAAAATCGCGCCCAGCGCCGCTTTTATTCGGCCCCTGACAAGGTGTCCCAGACCCTGGAACAATTGCCCGAACCTGAAAAACTTTCCCGCATAGTGTAGACGGAGGGAGGTTATTCCCCAATATTCTACGGCGATGAATGAAACCAGCGCCAGCGTGAGGGGAACATTGATGTCAGTATTCGCAGGTCGTAATAGGGCAACCTCATGAACCGCGTGCGCGCCATGTTCCACACCATGTCCCGTTTTTCAACTTTGTCACGGTAGCAGCGGGACA
>JAXHUK010000071.1:0-11093 GCA_034189725.1 Chloroflexota bacterium
GTTGTCCGCTACCATGGTAGAGCCAACCGTGATCCCCAACAGAATCGTGACTATATTCATCAACTCGTTTTGAGCTGCTCCTGCCAATCGCTCCACGACTCCACACTCCCTCATCAGATTCCCGAACATGAACATCCCGATGAGTGGTGCGGCACGGGGAACGAACAAACCACAGAGGATGATTGAAACAATCGGGAATATGATCTTGGTGCGTCGAGAGACCGGACGCTCAGCATAGGCCATCTTTATTTGCCTCTCCTTCTTGGTCGTGAGAAGCTTGATAACAGGGGGCTGTATAATGGGAACCAGTGCCATATACGAATAGCAAGCGACCACTACAGCGGAAAATATGTTGGGATCAGCCCCAAGCGCCTGCATCTTGGCAGCAACATATATCGTGGTCGGACCTTCGGCACCTCCAATGATCGCCACCGACGCCGCTTCCTTGAGACCGAAATCAAACCAGGGGAGGAGACCAAGAGCAAGCGTACCAATTAGTGCAACGAATACACCAAACTGAGCGGCCGCTCCCAGAAGGAATGTCGATGGCTTTGCCAGCAGAGGCTCAAAGTCAGTTAGCGCCCCCAATCCAAGAAAGATGAGCAACGGGATTATCCCATTGAACAGGGCATATTTATAAAAATAGTAGAGGAAGCCACTGGTCTCCGGTTCGGAAGCCACGACGATCGCCTCTCCCAACGGCAAGTTTGCCATGATAATTCCGATGCCGATCGGAATGAGGAGGAGAGGCTCCATGCGCTTACCTATACCCAGGTATATGAGCAATACTGCGATAAAGAGCATCCCCAGCGTGCTGGGATTGTCAGCCAGAGCTTGAAAGCCCTCAAATATATTTGTAAGGTTCCCTAGATCCATTCTATTCCCAAAACTCCGATTCTACTTGACATCTATTTCCCCCTACCGCTCCAACCTTTCCTATCCCAGTAACCACCCTGTACAGAAGAAGATGCCGAACGCCAGGCCAGCCCCCGCTGGGCATCGCCTCTCACGGCATCAGAGCCCTTTTCAGTCTGTTTTGCGGAGATCAGTCCCTCCTCACCCAGGCTACCACGATACCCATACCCATCAACCATCATCTCTATCGTAGGTCCCGTAACATCGCCCACATCTACCTGGTGAACTATATCATTTATGACAATTTGCGATCCCGTGAATTCCTGGCCTCGTTCGCTCATATATGCAGCTACTGCCAGCGCTATGGCAGCCACATCGGCAGTCCCCTGCGGTCTCATACCCTCCACCACCACCCGCTCTGAAATCACGCTCCCGCTGTAGCTATCATTGTCCACCGCCACAGCTACTCCGGATTGCCCCCTGTCGCTAACCTCTATCTGGTACGATGTATCGTTTATCGTAATCTGCTGCCCGTGCAGCACCTTGCCTCTTTTTTTCAGGTAGGAGTTAAGTGCCATGGCGATTGTAGCGACTTCAAACGTGCCCCCGGGTTCCGCTCCTCTTCCAGCTACCCTCTCAACAGCCACCCCACTCTCTATCCCCACACCCTCTAAAGCTTCTTCACCATCACGGAAAATTCTCTCTATAGCCAGCATCACAAACATGATAATGGTGAGCGTCACAAAAACCGTGACCATCCCGACAACACTAATTATCAGACCCTCTATCATAGGTACCTGCACTAGCCCAGAAATTTAGCTACACAAAATAAGAAGTTAACACAAATACGTCAGCTAGTCAACGATTTACACTGTTGTTTGCAAATTTTCTTTTTTTTATATCGGAAAAACTGATGCTTTCAACTATCATTACGTGAAAGAGTATCAACAGGCAACATAATGCCCTCAATCCATGGGTATAGGTTTGAAAAGTCATTGAGGGTAAGCGCGTGGCTCGCATGAATTCAAAGAAGTCCTCGTTCATTGAGTGAGACACCCTCGGGAAGATACTCATGCCGATAGTACGGAGAATATATGCATCCGCTGAAAGATCAGAGTTACGGGGATGACCCTTCTTTGAAAGGGGAGGTACGGGACAATATTTTTGTTCTTGACATACGTGATTCTTCCATATATGCGAGCACTGCGAAGCAATCTCGTTGTTTTCCCGTTTTGAGACTATATGATTGCTTCGTCGCTACGCTCCTCGCAACGACACTGTAAACCTTTGCCACACACCGCAGATCAAAGTGATGAACGCCACCGTTGTCTGCCAGTACCCAGCGGAATTGGCATAAAAAAACCTCGCTGCTACCAAACACCCGTGATATAATAGCACTGGTATGTTCTGCCACCTCCACGTTCACACTGAATACAGCCTCCTTGATGGCATGTGCCGCATTCCCAACCTTATTAGCAAGGCCAAGGAACTAGGTATGGATAGCCTTGCAATTACCGATCATGGGGTGCTTCACGGCATCGTCACCTTTTATCGCCAGGCGAAGGAGGCAGGAATAAAACCCATCATCGGCTGTGAAGTCTATGTTGCGCCCAAAGAAAGGCAAAGCAAGCTCGCATCTGAAAAGAGCCCATATCACCTGGTCCTGCTGGCAAAAAATGACGTGGGGTACCACAACCTGCTCAAACTCGCTACCACGGCGCAACTTGAGGGCTTTTATTATAAGCCACGCGTAGATAAGGAACTGCTATCACAGCACAGTGAAGGCCTGATCGCATTATCTGCTTGCCCCAATGGTGAACTGGGGCGCTTAATCCTCGAGGATCGCCTCGAAGACGCTGAGCGTGCTGCTCTATGGTACAAAGAGGTCTTTGGTGATTTTTACCTCGAACTCCAATACCACGACATCCCGGATCTCACCAGGATAAACAGAGAACTGGTTGCCATGAGCCACAAACTGGGCCTGCCACTTGTGGCTACCAATGATGTGCATTATGTAAACAAAGACGACGCCTATGCTCATGACATACTGTTGTGCATACAAACCAATAACACCATCTATAACGAGAAACGCCCCAAGATGGCCGACGACTCGTTCTATCTGAAAAGCCCTCAGGAAATGGCAGTGCTCTTCGCTGAACTCCCCGAGGCTATATCCAACACTGAGCGCATTTCCGAGTTATGTCACCTGCACCTTGATTTTGCTCGCCTTCACCTCCCCGAAATCGAGCTGCCTCCAGGGCAGCCGGCTGATGAATATCTCGCCGATCTTGCAAATCGGGGCTTTTCTAAACACTACCCTGAATTGCCGCACCAGGCCCGCGAACGGCTGAATTACGAATTAGAGGTAATTAAAAAAACCGAGTTCGCCAACTATTTCCTGGTCGTCTGGGACCTCATCTCCTTCGTTCGTGAACAAAACATCCTGTTCGGTGTTCGTGGCAGCGCCGCTGCCAGCATCGTCCTTTATTGCCTGGGCATCACCGATATCGACCCCCTCGCCCACAAACTGGTATTCGAGCGCTTCCTGAATGTAGAGCGTAAGGAGATGCCTGATATCGATCTCGATTTCCAGGACGATCGCCGCGACGAGGCCATAAACTACGTCGCTCAAAAATACGGCCTTGAACACGTAGCTCAGATAATCACATTCGGCACCATGGGAGCTCGCGCAGCAATCAGGGATGTCGGTAGAGCCCTGGGTATGCCCTACAGTGATGTCGATCAGGTAGCACGCCAGATCCCTCCGATGTCGGCCACATTCGAAGAGGCTCTCGAGGCCAACGTCGACCTTCGTAATAGCTACCACGCTACCACCACGATCAAGCACCTCATCGATACCGCAAGCAAACTGGAGGGCGTAGCTCGTCACGCCTCTACCCATGCTGCCGGAGTCGTTATTTCAAATGAACCGCTGATCAATCATGTGCCACTACAACGACCCAGCAAAAACGATGAACAGGGCATAACCATGACCCAACTCGCCATGGACGACATCGCGCAAATCGGCCTCCTGAAGATGGACTTCCTGGGGCTGGCAAACCTCACAATACTTGAAAAGGCAAGGCAGACTATCAGCAAGAGTCGCGGCATCAACATAGACCTTCACAGTATACCGCTCGACGATAGCAAAACCTTTGACCTCCTCTCCGCCGGAGAGACAACCGGGGTCTTCCAGCTAGAGGGCACGGCGATGCGCCGCTTCATAAAAGAGCTCAAACCAACATGTTTCGGTGATATCGCCGCCATGGTAGCCCTCTATCGGCCTGGACCAAAGCAGCATATTCCCACATTCATCAGGGCAAAACATGGACTGGAACCCATTCACTTTCCTCACCCTACATTAAGCGAGATCCTGGAAGAAACATACGGCGTCATCGTCTATCAGGACCAGGTGCTCCTCATCGTACAAGCATTTGCCGGCTACAGCCTGGGCGAGGCCGACATCGTGCGCAAGGCGATGGGAAAGAAGATCCCCGAGGTGATGAAAAAAGAGCAGCAACGTTTCCTCGACGGCGCAATCGCCAAAGGATTCACAAAAAAGTTGGCAAAGCAAGTGTGGGCGTTAATCGAGCCTTTTGCTGGCTACGCATTCAACAAAGCCCATAGCGTAAGCTATGCGATGATCGCCTATCAGACCGCCCATCTCAAAGCAAACTACCCAACGGAATTCATGTCGGCTCTCCTGACCATACACATGGGGCAACCTGAGAAAATTGCTACTGCCATCACTGAATGCCAGCGGCTGGGTATCGAGGTGCTGCCGCCCGATATTAACAAAAGTGAAGAGGTATTCACCATCGAACAAAACGGACCGGGAGCAGAAGCAATTCGCTTTGGACTGGCTGCAATCAAGAACGTCGGCGTCTCTGCCATCAGGCCAATCTTTACCAGCCGCGAACAGGACCGTCCATTCATATCAATTGATGACTTATGCCACCGAGCCGACCTCAAGAATATGAATAAACGCGCATTAGAAAGCCTGATCAAAGTCGGTGCATTAGATTCCCTGGGAAATCGCGGCAGCCTTCTGGCCGGTATCGATCGTATCTTATCACTGGCGCAAACAGAGCAACGCCTCAAGGAAGCAGGGCAATCTACCATGTTCGATTTCTTTGGACAAAGCGTAGACGTACCCCTGCCGGGACTCGACCTGCCCCAGATAGATATCCCCGCTAAAGAGCAGTTGTTATGGGAGAAAGAACTGCTAGGGGTGTATTTTTCTGAACACCCCTTCTCACTGGCATCCAAACGGCTGTCTTCCGAAGTCGATGTGCTCTGCGGTCAGATTAATGACGAAATGATAGGACAGACTATTATCACGGCAGGAATAGTTACCGCAGTTCGCCAACTCTCGACAAAGGATAGACGAGCCTTTATCAGCGCTGTTCTGGAAGACTTCGGCGGAAATGTTGAAGTCACCGCCTGGCCTGATATCTACGAACGCACCAGGGGTCTCTGGCAGGAGGGTAACACCCTCCTGGTCAAGGGCACTGTAAAAAAGAGGGGGGAACGCATTCAAATAACCTGCCTGGGCGCATCTTTATATCAACCAGGCAAAGAGCATGAAAACGAGGAGCCTACCGAGGAATCAACGCCATCGAACACGAGCCACGGTCGTCGGCGGTTACAAATCAAGCTCCCCTCCTCAGGAGATACCAACACCGACATTTCTTGTCTAAGGCAACTCTTTGACACACTACGGGAGTTCCCCGGTGAAGACCAGGTTCTTCTCTTTATTCATAGCAACGAGGGAGTTACCAAACTCGAAGTGCCCGACCTGACTACCGACTATTGCCCTGAGCTTCACCGCCAGCTGGTTGAACTCATTCCGGAGCAAAACCTGGTTGTAAAATAATAGCAGCCACTCACCACAGAGCATGTCGCGTGATCTCTGGTTGATATTTTTCCCCTGACCGGAAGCCCCTCAAATAAACCATCAACCGATACCAGCTTCCAGTTCAAGAAGGCGCTTCTTCATCTCAACACCGCCGCTAAATCCACCAAGACTACCGCCGCTGGTCAGAACCCGATGGCAGGGCACAATGATCGAGAAAGGATTACGAGCGAGCGCCCCACCTACCGCTCGATATGCCCGTGGGTTCCCAATTCGCTCAGCCACCCAGGAATAGCTTCTTACCTCCCCATAAGGGATACCACGGGTCGTGTCCCAGACACGTTTTTGAAAATCCGTAGCCTCATCGAAGTCCAATCTATCGTCAAACACTACCCTCTCGCCTTCGAAATACCTCTGCAGTCTTTGAGGAAGGTCAGCGAATGCGCCAGCATCCTCAATGGCATCGACTGCGATATCTCTGAGTCCAGTAACCGCAGCCTCACGTGTTGGTTGAGGTAGCACAATACTGCGAAGTCCCTTATCAGACCCACATACAGTTACCCAGCCGAATTTAGTGCTCACAACAGTATAGTTCATATTCAAACCACGCATCACAGAATTAACAGTTCGACTATAATCCAAACCGATAAAGTCTGCAATGTGCCATAAGTTATGTCAACCAATACCTGTAATGCCATCCTTTTGCATTCTTTTCTGTCTGCGGAATCCACCGAAGGCCTTGCCTTGCTTCCTCACCCAAGAGATACAGGCATTCTATTAACTAGCATTAAACTACTATTGTTTTTACCAGTTGAATATGCTATTATGTCTTCTATATGGCTGGAAAAGGATCGTATAGGAAAAGGAGTGGCTGATTCAAAGGAGTCAGGATACATGGTAACAGAAAAAGAAAAGGCGCTGGATTTAGCGATTAGCCAGATTGAGAAGCAATTCGGCAAAGGCGCGATAATGAAGCTGGGTGACGAATCTGCTAAGATAGCGATTGAGGCTATCTCCACCGGATCGCCCTCATTAGATTTAGCCCTTGTCATCGGTGGCATCCCCCGAGGGAGAATTACGGAGATCTTCGGCCCTGAGGCCGCTGGTAAATCAACGCTTTGCCAGCACATCATCGCCGAAGCCCAAAAAACCGGTGGTATGGCAGCTTACATCGACGTAGAACATGCCCTCGATCCCATTTACGCCACCGCTTGCGGGGTGAAGATTGATGAGTTATTAATCTCTCAGCCCGATACTGGGGAGCAAGCTCTGGAGATCACCGAAACGTTGGTGCGTAGCGGAGCTGTCGATGTAATTGTTATTGACAGCGTAGCAGCCTTAGTCCCCCGAGCAGAGATCGAGGGAGAGATGGGAGAAGCCCATGTCGGGTTGCAAGCGCGACTAATGTCGCAGGCGTTGCGGAAACTTACAGCAGCTATAAGCAAATCAAATACTGCAGTTGTATTCGTCAACCAGCTCAGGGAGAAGGTAGGCATTGTTTTTGGCAATCCAGAAGTAACTCCAGGAGGTAGAGCTCTCAAGTTTTACAGTTCCCTCAGAATCGACCTCAGGCGAATAGATACGATTAAGGTGGGGACAAGAGCCGTAGGTTCCAGGATCAGGGCTAAGATAGTCAAGAACAAGACTGCTTCTCCATTCAGGCAGGCCGAGTTCGATATCATGTTTAGTTATGGTATCAGCAGGGAAAGCGACCTTCTCGACCTGGGTGTCGAGATGGGAATTATCAAGAAGAGCGGCGCGTTCTTCTCATATAACGACACGCGCCTCGGACAAGGTCGTGAAAATGCCAAGGACTTTCTCAAACAGCGGCCAGACCTTTCGCAAGAAATTGAGCGCCACATAAAATCCGCCGCCAGTATCCAAAAAGAACCATCATATCCTGTCAGTTCTGAGCATGAACCAGTAGACCTGATAGAATAGCACTGACTTCACTTCTCTAACTACTCCGTTTAGCCACCCTGTAGAATGTTCAATCCTGCCTCAGGCCAATAGTATCTCGAGGAAAAGGATGAACGTAACCATCATCAAGACTCAAAAGCGTCCCAATGGAATGGTCAAAGTATCCCTGGATGAAGGATCCTCGTTCACTGTTAGCTCATCTGTAGCCGCTGAGGCTAACCTTCATGAAGGACAGGTGCTATCTCCTCACGAGATAGTTAGTATTCGAGACGCTGAGCTACTCCATCGCTCGTTACATAGTGCACTGAGGTATCTCGGCCCACGCCCTCGAAGCGAAATGGAAATCAGGTTACGTTTACGTCGTCAAGGTTTTGCCCCAACAACTATCGAGACAACGATCGCGAAATTAAAAGAGCAAGGGCTACTAGACGATGTCGCTTTTGCAATGTACTGGCGGGAAAACAGGGGAAACTTCAAACCTCTTAGTAGCCGCCGCATAGGATTTGAATTGAAACAGAAAGGCGTCAGTATTGAAGCTATCTCCGAAGTCACGGCAGAGATAGACGACGAGCCGTCTGCTTACCGGGCAGCACAGAGAAAAGCTCGCTCTCTCTCGGGGGTGGACTACCACACCTTCCGCAAGCGTCTGGCCATGTTTCTGAAACAGCGTGGCTTCGACTACGACTTGATTAATCGCACTATCGACCGTGTATGGCAAGAGGTAGGTACTACAAAACCAGATTAGCAGAAAAGAAAGGTCCCAGAAATGAATCCGCTATTATTAATACCGATCATCCTGTTCACCATTGTCATCGGTGTAGCTATAGGCTTCTTCGCGAGAAACGCTATAGTTGCCAGGAAAATGCATCAGATACAAAAAGAAGCCACCGAGATTGTTGCTGAGGCGTACACCAAGCAGAAAGAGATACTGCTCGAAGCTAAGGAAGACTCTTTAAAAATCAAGTCTGAGGTTGAGTCTGAGATACGCTCACGCCGCACCGAACTTAACCGTCAGGAACGGCGTATCTCACAGAAAGAGGAGAATCTTGACCGCAAAACCGAAGCCTTTGAGCGACGTGAACGTACTCTAGCAAATCAGGAAAAGGAGATAGAAACTACCCTGGGGCAGCTTGATGATATCAAGAAAAAGCAAGTTTCCCAGCTCGAGCTCATATCAGGCATGTCCACAACCGAGGCCAAAGATGCACTACTAAGCGCAGTTGAAGAGGAATGCCGCCAGGAAATGGCACAGCATATACGCAAAATCGAGGCCCAGGTCAAGGAGGAAGCCGACCAGCAAGCCAGAGAGATCATTTCGTTTGCCATCCAGAGATGCGCCAGTGATGTTGCTTCCGAGACTACTGTATCTGCCGTTCCCCTGCCCTCAGACGACATGAAAGGGAGGCTCATCGGACGCGAGGGGCGTAATATCCGAGCGCTGGAGAATGCCACCGGTGTCGACCTTATCGTGGATGATACCCCCGAGGCAGTAACGCTTTCGTGCTTTGATCCGATTCGCCGCGAAATAGCCAGGCTGGCACTAACCAGGCTTATCATCGATGGTCGTATCCACCCCGCCCGTATAGAAGAGGTGGTAGCGAAAGCTAAGGCCGAGGTAGACTCCATCATTCAGACCGAAGGTGAGCAAGCAGCTTACAAGGCGAGCGTCGTAGGACTTCACCCTGAGATAATCAAGCTCCTGGGTCGCCTGAAATATCGATTCAGTTACGGTCAAAACGTTCTCACGCACAGCATCGAAGTGTCAGCTCTATCATCAATGATCGCCGCTGAATTAGGGGCCGACATGAAAATAGCGAAAACTGCGGGATTATTGCACGATATCGGCAAAGCGGCTGATCAAGACGTAGAAGGTCCTCACGCCGCCATCGGCGCCGACATAACAAGGAGACTCGGTAAGTCAACTGAGGTATCCAGAGCAATCGCTGAACACCATGGGGAAGTGGATACGACCAGTATCTACGGCTTTATCGTCGCCGCAGCTGATGCTATATCGAGCTCACGGCCTGGAGCACGACAGGAGTCCTTAGACCAGCACCTGAAGCGGCTTGAGGCGTTGGAAGTCGTGGCTTCCAGTTTCCCCGGGGTAGAGAAATCGTTTGCTATACAGGCTGGTCGTGAGGTTCGTATCCTCGTCAAACCTGAGGAAATCGACGATCTGGCTACAATAAAGCTCGCTCGAGATATCGTGAAGAAAATAGAGGATAGCCTCGAATATCCAGGGCAGATAAAGGTCACTGTTATCCGTGAAACTCGTTCTGTGGAATATGCTAAATAACTAAAACCATATCTGTTGCCAGGCGCCTTGTCCGAGAGTGATCGTAAGCATAGCATCTGCAACGTTACCATTGGGGGGGTCTATTGAGAGTATTGATGATAGGAGATGTGGTAGGAAAACCAGGCAGGAGAGCCATGAAGGTGCTTCTGCCCGAGTTGCGACAGGAACATAAGATCGATTTGATTATTGCCAATGGGGAAAATGCGGCAGGCGGTCTGGGACTGACTCCCACTACCGCTGACGAGTTATTCAAGTGCGGCGTTGACGTGATCACCTCTGGCAACCACATCTGGCATCACAAGGACATCATTCCACATCTCGAAACTGAGCCACACATCCTGCGTCCATTGAATATGCCACCAGGTATACCCGGACATGGTTACGTAATTATCGACAGCGTCATGGTAATCAATCTGTTGGGTCGCGTCTTCATAGGACACTTCGATTGCCCATTCCGAGCCATAGACCAGTTGCTCGAAGACATTAATCCCAAACCACCTGTGATATTGGTAGACTTTCACGGTGAAGCAACCGCCGAAAAAATGGCATTGGGATGGTATCTCGATGGACGGGTCAGCGCAATTGTCGGAACACATACCCACGTTGGCACTATCGACACCAGGATCCTACCACTAGGCACCGCTTTCGTTAGCGACATAGGTATGGTGGGTGCTATCGACTCTGTTATTGGGGATGATGTTGAATCTGCAATCAATAGATTTCTCACATTGATGCCCCACCGCATAGCAGTAGGCAGAGGGAACTTGCTGTTCAACTCCGTTCTGATCGACATAGATAGCGAATCAGGGAAGGCTCTGGCTATTCGAAGACTTGATAGAGAATTGGATACCCAAAAACAGGGGGCATAGCGTCACCCACCAGCCCTGATATCCTGACAGCTACGGGAGACGGCACTATAAAACAAAACAAACGCTCATGAGCGGTTGCCCACCATCGAGTCAGGGAAAGAGAAGTGATAGCACCGTTCATGGTGAGCCCTTCCGTTTTACTCAGGACAGGCTTGTCGAACCACAAATGACCCTCCGACAGGCTCAGGGCGAACGGGAAACAGCGTATTTTCATAGCAATACATGATATTGGTACTCACCGTGGTATCGGATTAGTACCATACCTTCCACAGTTATAACCTATAACCCACATGGATCG
>JAXHUK010000072.1:0-21596 GCA_034189725.1 Chloroflexota bacterium
ACAAGAGCGGCAACTGCATACCAGTTACCGATGCCGGAGATCAAGATCACGATTGCTATAATGAAAGCAATAGTAAATGGATAGAGGAAGTTTCTCTTTATCGAACTCCATGAGGTTCTTCTCCATCCCAGCAGAGGGCAGATCCCCATAAAGAATACCAGAATAAGGAGAGCAATTCCGCCTGTCCAATCAAACAGGCTCCGTTCTATTGCGATAAGCCCCCCGCTTACTAGTTCGTATAGTTTTGGGAATACAGTCAAACTGACAACAATTCCTACGATGATAACAAAGATAATATTAGCCAGAAGGAATGAACCCTCCCGGGAAATAAGCGTTGCGGGTTTCTCAGATGCTTCTAATTCCCTTCGTCGAATGAAAAGAAAGGCCAGAGATGCTATCAGAGAAAGCAGGATAAAGGCAAAAATGTAAGGGACAAATGGTGATCCCTGAAAGCCGTGTAGTTCCGAGGCAATTCCGCCATGGGTGATAAAAGGGCTGAGAAGGACAAAAATGAATGTGAATATGATGAGAGCGAAGCTCCAGGTCTGGAGATAGTCTCGCTTTCTGAGCATTGCCATAGTGTGAAGGAATGCAGTGCCGAGTAACCAGGGCATCAGTCCTGCGTTCTCCACGGGATCCCATGCCCAGTATCCTCCCCATCCCAATTCTTCGTAGGCCCACCAGGCGCCTATCAGGTTCCCCAACCCCAGTGTACACCACGCGAATAGCGTCCAGCGTCGTATACCTCGAATCCACTCAGAGCTGGGACTACGTGATATCAGTGCTCCCATAACAAAGGCGAACACAACCATGAAGCCGGCGAAACCAATGTATAACAGTGGTGGGTGGATAAGCATGCCGAAGTTCTGGAGTAGGGGATTTAATCCGTATCCATCTGCTGGGGGAAAGGGGTTTTGCATAAATATATTTGCCCTGAGCGCAACCATTGATAGAAAGAACGCCTGTATCCCAGCTAGAATTGCAATTGTATAGGGCATTATTTGTCTGTACGTATTGAATTTCTGGAGCGTCATCACGGCAGTGAATAATGAAATAAGCCAACCCCAGAAGAATAGTGACCCCGTTTTATCGGCATATAACGCGCAGAGTGCGTAAAGGGGCGGAAGGTCTGTACTGGCATGTAGTTCTACAATACGGAAGCTGAAATCCTTGGAAAGGAATGCGTAGAGAATGATTGCCATAGCCAGGGTGTGTAAGGCGAAGATCACAAACATGCCATTACGGGCGCTTGTTACCAGATTGAGCGATCTCAGACGAGCTCCGAGTAGTGGGGCTACAACGGAGTATACTGCTACTATGAAGGCTATTATGAGGGAAATATGCCCTAGATCTGATAAATGCAAATTCAATCCTCAGGTTGATATTTGGAGGGGCACTGCATCAGTATGGTACTCGCTCTGAATACGTTATCTGTGTGGTACTTACCTTCGACCAGGACGTCGGCTCCGGGGCCGAAACCATTCGGTATGGTGTTATTGTAGATTACTGGTAATGTAGCATTGCCTTCTTCAATACTGAATCTAAGCTCGAGCTCTTCTGCATTCCAATCAATAGAATCATCGACAACCTTTCCGATCACGCGGATTGTCGAGTCGTACACATCGGAATCTCTCTGGATAAGCTCACCTACGGTAACATAGTAGGTCACTGAGTTACCGAAGCTTGTGTAGATCAAGAAGCCCAGGGCAATGCAAATAATGATTATACCGATCAATAGCCACTTTCTCATTGCCTTTTCTCCTGTTGCACTACTTCACTCTCTAGAGGTCATTTGAGCAGTTCCCCGGCGGATTTTTTGTTAGAGCAACTATCACCACTGCGGATTAATTTACTGTTCGGTGCCTCTGTGGGGGAATACTGATTTTTTGAATGTCTATATTACTAGTTTAACCTACTTTTGCCCCAACATACAAGATTTGTGTCACATACTCTGAAACAAAGTGCTATTTGAGGTAACTATAGGCAATTTCATTACACAGGAATAGAACTAACGTAATCCCGGATAGAGTACCTTAGCAAGTTTAAAAAGGTACACACGCTGGATTGTTAGCGGTCGGCACTTGGAACAAAATAGTAAATCGAGGCTTGAAATTATCGGGTCGCACAATAGTAAAAAATAGGGCGGTTTTGGAGGAAGGGCCTGTTAGGATGATGGTTGGTGAGATAATGAATAAGAGATTATCAGTACTTATTAGTTCAATAATAGCGGTTGGATGTATAGCACTATTGGTTGGTAGCGGGGCAGTTCTGGCTGATAACGGATTGCATGATCAGGAAAGCCTGACAGAGGCAGATGTTTGTGCTGGTTGCCATAGAGCTCATACCGCAAAATCATTGAAGCTGCTGAGTGCAGAATCGGAGCCGCAGTTATTTTGCTTTGTTTGCCATGATGGTAGTGGCGCTGAGACCGATGTCGTTAACGGAGAGCTTGTTGGGGATTCCTATGGCACTATGGGAGCAGGATTGAGGGGGGGTGGTTTCTCTAAAGCAAAGATGGATATCGATCACGACGGCGTTATAGAGAGCGGTAATGTGACATCAACTCACGCTGCTGATGGTGTCACCCAGGGCATGATGTGGGGCAGTGGCTCAATTAACTCGGAAGAAGACTACGGGGTTCTCACTGCGCTGGCTTGTGAGGATTGTCATAATCCTCATGGAAATGGTAACTACCGAATCCTTAGAGGCCGTCCGAGTGTAATGGAAGAAAGAGAAACTGCGTCGCCGGTGGATGTGCCTGACGAAGTGGGAGCTATAACGTATGAAATAACGTATACACCATCTAATTACAGGGATTTGTCTTACGTCCCCGCCGAGTTGGACGAATGGTGTGCACAATGCCACACGAGGTACAATGCCCCGGCGAATTCAGGGCACCAGGATTCAGGAGACATGGTATTTGCCTACAGGCACGCAACAGAGACCATTGGCGGAGGGTGTCTTGCCTGCCATGTATCTCATGGCACTTCAGCGGCGATGGGCACGTATTCCAGCGCTATGCTGTATCCTGACCCAAATCAGGGCGCTGAGGGGAGTGCGCTCCTTGCGCTCAATAACCGTGCGGTCTGTCTGGCGCAGTGCCATAGTGCCGCTACTCTCAGTGAGGATTAGCAGGACTGCTGAACTCCTCGATCCAGTGTATTCCCCAGTTCCATAATTTAAAAGATCCCCTTTTATTCATTCACCACTACTCCAAATTCTATGGCTGTAATACGATTTATTTCTATGGGATATACGTTACAGCTGGAATTTGGAATAAGGTAGAGTACCCATTTCCTGTAGAGAGTTAACCCACTATTCGCCAGTATTTTTGTGGTGTACTCCTACTTGTTTTTGGGTATTTGTACTATTGTGTCTGCACGGTCGATGTGCTAATCTTTTAGTGTAGATTTCTATAGATTTTTTTAGTTTTGGCTATATTTGGATGTAGCAGATATGAAGCTGAAATGAGTGTTGAAAAAATACTGTACAAACAGGGTAAAATTCAGCGCCCTCTGCTCACAATAGGACAAGCGAGCAAAATGCTTGGAGTCAGTGAGGCGACTTTGCGTCAGTGGACGGACGAAGGAAAGATAAAGGCATTTATAACACCGGGTGGACATCGACGCTATGCTGAGTCAGAGGTACGCAATCTTATAGGGGCACAAACCCGGGTACGCGGGATAAAGGATCTGGTTGCTCGAATAGAGCTTACTCCTGCTATTGAGAGGGAGCTGGCGCATACTCGTTTTGCCGATACGGTTTGGTATAACAAGCTTGACGAGGATTCCAGGAATTATCTTGGAGAATTGGGAAAGCGAATTTATCGTCTGGTTATTCTGTATATCACCAAGCAGAAGAAGAGAGATGAAACCATGCAACTTGCTCGTGATGTCGGAAGTGCTTTTGGCATCTACCTCGCAGAGAAAGGGCTTTCGATTACTGATGCAATGGAAGCTTTTCTACTGCACCGGGCACCGTTGGTCAATGCTGCCACTGATCTTATGAGGAAAAGAGAGGTGCTGAACGAACGTGCTGCAGATGCTATACCATTAGTAACCCAGATCACTGACGAGGCCCTGCTTGCGCTGGTGGGGACATTTCAGAATTATCAAAATGGAGATTCAGAGAGGGATCGAGGTGAGACGAAATGATTTCAGTTTCAAGGTTGCTTTGTGACGAAATTGGGCCAGGCGACTATCTGCGCTATGGTAAAGAGGGAGCCCATTCGTCCATGGTGGGGCAGAAGCCTATTGTCGTCTGGAATTACACAAAAAGGTGCAATTTGCGTTGTGTTCATTGCTATGCTGATGCCTATGTTCAAGGCACAGACGTAGAAATGAGCACTGAAGAGGGCAGGGTTTTTATTCAGCGGCTGGCAGACTTCGGAGTGCCTGTGGTGTTATTTTCGGGGGGGGAACCAGTAATGCGCAGTGACTTTCTGGAGCTTTCGAGGATTGCTACCGAGGCAGGTATCGGTGTGGTGGTTTCAACTAATGGGACATTAATAACTCAAGAAATAGCTCGTGAGATGCGTGATATCGGTTTCCGTGAGGTGGGGATTAGCCTCGATGGCGTTGGTGAAGCGAACGATTCGTTTAGAGGGAAAGCTGGCGCCTATGAGGCAGCGCTGCGCGGAATCCGTAATTGTATTTCAGTAGGACAGAGGGTATCACTAAGGATGACAGTTACCCGGGCGAACTATGAGGAGGTGCCAGCTATATTCGACCTGGTGGAGCGAGAGAATGTAGACCGTCTCTGTTTCTATCATCTGGCGTACGCCGGGCGCGGAAACGATCTGCGGGAAAGCGATCTTGACCACTCGGCAACAAGAGCGGTTGTTGA
Source organism: Chloroflexota bacterium (assembly GCA_034189725.1). Taxonomy (GTDB): domain Bacteria; phylum Chloroflexota; class Dehalococcoidia; order SZUA-161; family SZUA-161; genus JAXHUK01. Next base: position 4,846 of record JAXHUK010000072.1, read on the forward strand.
TCTTATCTGCGAACGGACCATTGATCTCTATAACAGGGGGTTTCGTAAGGAAGTCCTTTTAGTAGGAAACCATGCTGATGGAGTATATCTTTACCTCAAGCTAAAGGAACAAGATTCAGAGCGTGCAGAGCATGCACTGTCTCTGCTGCGGAAGAATGGTGGGAACAACTCCGGTATTCTCATAGGGGCTGTGGATGAAGTGGGCAATGTCCATCCCGATCAGTTTTGGAGGAATGTAACGCTGGGTAATGTGAGGGAACGAGGATTCGGTGACATATGGATGGATATTTCAAATCCACTGATGCGGGGTCTCAAAGACCGTAAGGCACTACTTAAAGGGAGGTGTGCTCGGTGTAGCCATCTGGATATCTGCAATGGTAACCTCAGAGCGCGAGCTGAGGCTGTTTACGATGATATCTGGCAGGAAGACCCGGCGTGCTATCTAACTGATGATGAGATTGGGCTTGCCCGATGAACGAGTTGGATGGTAAAAATACACTCACTCCGCACCTGCAACTTGTAGCCTGGGAGATAACCAGGAGGTGTAACCTCTTTTGTGCACACTGCCGGGCGGCGGCACAGGATGAAGCATACGAAGGCGAACTCTCCACTGAGGACTGCTATAGAACAATAGACAGTATTCTGGAGGTGAGTAAGCCTATTTTAATACTTACTGGTGGGGAACCTCTACTTCGCCCCGATATATTCGATATCGGCAGGTATGCTGCGGAGCGAGGACTTCGTGTGGTACTTGGCACCAATGGCACTGTTATTACTCGCGAGATGGCTGCTGCGTTGAAGGACGTACCGGTTTCACGTGTTGGAGTCAGCATTGACTTCCCTACACCTGAATTGCAGGATGAGTTCCGCGGCAAGCCTGGCGCTTTCGAAGAAGCTGTGGCAGGTATCAGAGCAGCACGTGATGCAGGGATCGGGGTTCAGATAAATAGCACCATTACCAGGATGAACGCATCCTATCTGGATGATTTGCTTAATCTCGCCCTGGAGTTAAATGCTGAGGCATTCCACCCGTTTATGTTGGTCCCTACTGGTCGAGGAAAAAACCTGGCCGAGGTCGAACTTCCCCCCGAAGAGTATGAGAGGATACTCAATTGGATCTACGACAAGCAAGTGGAGCTGGGCGACCGTATATTTTTCAAGCCTACAGATGCTCCTCACTACATACGGGTAAGCCTCCAGCGGAGAAAGCAGGAATCAAAGTCAGGCCAGGAGTCCCATGGTTGTAGTGGGCATCCTTCGGCAATGAATTCCATTACTAGAGGTTGTCTCGCTGGCGTGGGTTTTTGTTTCATATCGCACACCGGACGTGTGCAGGGGTGCGGCTATCTTGATGTGGAAGCAGGTAATATCAAGGAAGAGAGCTTTTCCACAATCTGGGCGAATTCCCCCCTCTTCCAAGCATTGCGAGACCTTTCTCAACTCAAGGGCAAGTGTGGGGCATGTGAGTACAAAAAGCTCTGTGGTGGCTGCCGTGCGAGGGCATATGAGGCCACCGGTGATTGTCTGGAGTCGGAACCGTATTGCGTTTATGAGCCGGTTCATCACATAACTACAGGTTAGAATAAAGGGCCTTACTATGACGATGGTTACATTAGACAGGGCCGACAGGAGTTTGCTCAACATTCTGCAGTCGGCTTTTCCTCTGGTTGAGGAACCTTTTGCGCAGATTGGCTTACAGATGAACATGGGGGAGGAAGAGGTTATTCAGCGAATACTGCGTTTAAAGGATGAGCAGATTATACGCAATATTGGTCCTATCTTCGATTCTCGAAAACTTGGCTATCGGAGTACTCTGGTGGCGATGCATGTGCCGCAACGAAGGTTGGAACAGGCGGCCGTTACTATTAGTCGCCATCCCGGGGTGAGCCACAACTACCAGCGCAAGCACTATTACAATGTATGGTTTACGTTGACTGTTTCCGATAACGATGGTGAATCGATAGAGGCTCATTTGTTGAGGTTGAAAACAGACGTTAATCCTAAGGGTATGATGGATCTCCCGGCGGTACGGGTGTTCAAAATAAATACCTTTTTTGATATGAACGGCAATGGTCACTCTCGCATAAACACTGACGGGGAAAAAAAGCCCATCGTGAAGGATCGTATACCGTTGAGTTCGTTAGACTGGATTGTGATAGGTGAACTGCAACAGGACATACCTTTGACCAGCAGGCCGTTCGATGTTATGGGGAGTCACGTCGGTATGAAAACCGAGGAATTTTTGGCACAGTGCCGCTCGCTTGAAGAACGCGAAGTTATGAGGCGCTTTGGAGCCTCAGTCAGGCATAGAAATGCAGGATACACTTCCAATGCTATGGTTTGTTGGGTTGTACCCCAGGGTGGTGTAGTTGAAACAGGTCAAGAGATGGCTTCTTTCAGCGAAGTCAGCCATTGCTACGAACGAAGGGGCAATCAACTCTGGCCCTACAACTTATACACTATGATTCATGGCAGGACGAAGCAGGAGTGCCAAAGCGCTGTGGAGAGGATCTCTGAGAAAACCGGGATAAAGGAGTACGAGGTGCTGCAGAGCGTCAGGGAATTCAAGAAGGAACGGGTAAAATACAGGGTTCCAGGAAATTCCATGAAAGGGTCATCATATTACCCGATTTTCCTGGATGTGGGGGGGAAGCGATGTGTGGTGATAGGGGGTGGTGAGGTAGCATTGCGAAAGGTAAGGATGATGGTGGAGCATGCGGCTCACGTGGAGGTGATTAGCCCTGAGTTGTGCCCTGAGCTAAATGGAATGGTCATGGAAGGAGCAGTGAGTGCCACTCTCCGAGAGTATAAACCAGGTGACCTGAAAGGCGCGTTTATTGTCATAGCTGCGACGGATAATAGCGAGATAAATGCACAGGTAGCTGAAGAAGCAGCGGAGCGGGGGATACTGATTAATGTGGTAGATGTTCCCAAACTCTCTAATTTCATCGTCCCTTCATACCTGCGACGGGGAGATGTAGCTATCGCAGTGTCGACAGGCGGTAAGAGTCCGGCATTAGCGCGTAAAATTAGGTCGGAGTTAGAGAGTAGATTCAGTGATGAGTACGCCGCACTGGCAGTATTGGTCGATGAGGTGCGTTCAGAGTTGAAAAACAGTGAGGTAAGTATTCCACCGGAGGCTTGGCAGCAAGCCTTAGACGTGGGGACATTGCTTGAATACTTACAAAAGGGACAGCGAGATACAGCTAAAAAGAGACTCTTGGAAAGCCTAGGGAGGCATGAGTAAATGGGAGAGGGCATTACACTGGCGGGCCCGCAGGTTTGTGTGATGGGGGTGAACTATAGTATAACCCCTATCTCGATACGAGAGAAGCTAGGTATACCTAAAAGCAAACTGGACGAAGCTTTTGCTTCTATCCGCGATTACGTTCCCGAGTGCGTGATCCTGGCGACATGCAACAGAACTGAAATCTATGCTTTGGATGATGAGACACATTATGCAGAGCAGGCAATTCGTAGATTTCTTATGGAGTGGTCTGGCAGTTCTGAGGAAGAGCTGGCGAAGTATTTATATTGCTCCCGAAATTATATCGCAGTACGGCATCTATCCAGAGCGGCGGCAGGCCTCTACTCCATGATCATCGGTGAGTATGAGATACTGGGGCAGGTGCGACAAGCACTCGATGATGCAGAGAGAGCCCAGATGGTGAATCTACCGCTGCGGAACCTGTTCCAGCATGCCATCCGTACCGGCCGACGAGTGAGAGAGGAGACTGATATTAGCAAGAATGCTCTCTCGGTCAGTTCAGTGGCGGTGGATTTGGCGACGAGAGTCACCGGAGATGTTCATAATTGTCGTGCACTCCTCATCGGTGCTGGTGAAGCGGGTAAGCTGGTGGCGAGGTCTCTTTCTGAAAGGGGGATTTCACAAGTAGCAGTGACCAGCCGGTCGGTGAGTAGCGCTCAAGAATTAGCCTCGGTTCTTGGTGGGAATTATACCGATATAGATAATATGCATTCTGAGATGGAGATCGCTGACATCGTTATTACGTGCACAGGTGCTCCTCACTTTATAGTACACCGAGAACTTATAGAACGCGTTATGCGTTCACGACCTGAGCGTCCCCTCGTTATTGTGGATATCGCTGTACCTCGTGATGTAGAACCGGAGGTAAGGCAAATTGAGGGTGTTTTCATGTATGACATTGATGAACTCAATGAGGCATCGCAGGTAAATCGGAAAGATCGGGAGAAGGAAATTGCCAGGGCTATGGAAATCGTGGATGACGAGATGGACCGCTTTGTGTCATGGTGGCAGGCACTGGAGTCGAAACCTACAATCAGCGCTCTGATGCAGATGTCCGAAGAGATCCGCCAACGTCAGTTGAGCATGACCATCAAGAAGCTGCCTCCGTTATCTCAGGAGGAGCATGATAGTCTGGATGCCATGACCAAGGCCATTGTGAGCAAGTTGCTACATAACCCCATCAAATGTCTCAGGGAGAATGGGCACAGGGACGGACAATATGTCCAAACGGTGCGAGAGATTTTCGCTCTAGACGAGCGGGGGTGGGAATGAGGCGGAATGGACATATTCGTGTTGGGTCCCGTCGTAGCAAATTGGCCATTACTCAGTCCCAATCCGTTATTACAGAGCTCGTCAAAGTTCATCCTGATCTTGAATTCGAACTGATCGAGGTCGTCACCACTGGAGATCGCCACAGACAGATTTCACTTGAGGAGTTGGGTGGCGAGGGAGTTTTCGTCAGGGAGTTGGAGCAGGCTCTTGAACAGAATAGAATAGACTTGGCGGTACATAGTGCCAAGGATATGCCTACCAAGATTGCAGAAGGCCTTCGACTGGCTGCCATATCAAAGAGAGTTGATCCCCGCGATGTCATTGTTTCTCGCTCAGGAAAGCTGTCGGAGCTTGCCTCCGGGGCCAGGGTGGGTACTGGCAGTCAGCGGCGTGCTGTTCAACTGCGTGTGCAGCGTCCCGACGTTGAGGTTTGTGGTCTGAGGGGAAATGTCGATACTCGATTGAGGAAGGTCTCATCAGGTGAGCTGGATGCTGTGCTGCTTGCTGCTGCGGCCTTGATCAGGCTTGGTATGGAAGACAGAATTACAGAGAGCCTCGATCCTGATAGTTTTACGCCGGCTGTAGGTCAGGGTGCCTTAGGAATTGAGATCCGTGCTGACGATGTGGACATGGCGGAGATAGTAGCTCCGTTGAACCACGAGTCAACATGGCTGAGTGTGCTGGCCGAACGGGCGTTTCTCGAAGCTCTGGGTGGGGGATGCCGCGCGCCTATAGCTGCGTTGGGGAATGTAGACGCTGGAGTTTTGCATATGCATGGCATAGTGGCCAATCCCAGTGGAAGCGATATATTGCGGGCTGAAGTATCAGGTGGTGTAGCAGATCCCGAGTCTGTAGGCAGGATGCTGGCACAGAAAATGATGGAGATAGGTGCCGCTTCGTTAGTGGAAAGGAAGCAGATATGACAGGGGGCAAGGTTTATCTGGTGGGGGCTGGGCCGGGAGATGCCGGTCTGATTACAGTCAAGGGGCTTGATTGCCTGAGAGAGGCCGATGTTATTGTCTACGATCGCCTGATCGATGCCAAGGTTTTGGATAGTGTTTACTTCGATGCTGAGATGATTTATGTAGGAAAGTCATCGAAAATTCATGCCAAGGAACAGCACGAGATCAACCAGATTCTGGTTGATAAAGCGAAAGAAGGTAAGGTAGTGGTGCGGCTCAAGGGCGGTGATCCTTTTGTTTTAGGAAGGGGTGGGGAGGAAGCTGAGGAGCTTGTCGCGAACGACGTATCCTTCGAGGTGGTACCGGGGATTTCTTCAGCGATTGCGGTGCCAGCATATGCCGGCATACCGGTTACTCATCGCACTCTTGCCTCTTCGTTCGCTGTAATCACTGGACATGAAGATCCAACGAAAGAAATGTCGACAATCAACTGGGAGAATCTGGCAACTGGTGTCGATACGCTTATATTTCTCATGGGTATGAACAATTTACCCTTAATCGTCGACAAGCTTGTTGAATGTGGCCGATCTCAGGATACGCCAGTAGCATTAGTACGGCAAGGCACGACACTTCGCCAGCAAACCCTGACGGGCACACTGTCGACAATTGTGAATAAGGCCAACGATGCAGGCTTTCAACCGCCAGTGGTGATTGTGGTCGGTGAAGTGGTCAAACTTCGGGAGGGATTGGCCTGGTTTGAGAATAGACCGCTGTTCGGTAAGCGCGTTCTGGTTACCCGCGCACGGAGTCAGGCTAGCGTATTGACCAGGATGCTTATGGAACGCGGTGCCGAGCCCGTGGAATTACCGGCAATAGAGATTCGCGATATTGTAGATACTACTGAACTGGATACGGCTGTACGTGATTTGCATGGTTTCCAGTGGATTATATTTACCAGTGCTAATGGTGTGGAAGCATTTTGGAAACGGCTGCGTGCGTTGAACAAGGACGCCCGCTGGCTCGGCTCTGTGAAAATAGGCGCAATCGGACCGGCGACAGCACAGACGCTGGAGAGGTATGGACTCCATCCTGATTTCATGCCCGAGGAATATACTAGCACGGGAGTGATATCTGGACTGGCAGCAAAAGAAATCGCTGGTTGCCGAATCCTGCTCCCGCGTGCGGATATTGCGCCACGGGAATTAGCCGATGGAGTTGCTCGACTAGGAGCGGTGCCTCACGAGGTCACAGCGTATGTGACCAAGCTTCCTGCCGATTCTGTTTCCCTGGGAAAACAGATGCTCTTGGACGGGCAGATTGACATCATTACCTTTACCAGTTCCTCTACGGTTACCAACCTTCTTACTGCGTTGGGAGATGAATGGTACGTGGCAAAGAATGCTACAATTGCTTGCATTGGCCCGGTGACGGCGACAACCGCTGAGAAAGCAGGCCTCAGAGTAGACATTATTGCTTGGGAGCAGACTATTTCCGGCTTGGTGGCTGCTATCGAGGATGCCTGTTCATAAGTCACCATAGACACCTGTTTTTGTCACGAATTGTACTTTCCAATGCAAATGAGGTCACTGGAAAAAGTCCCGGATTATCAAGTTGAAGATGCAACCGGTATAACTAAAGTGCGAGGTGATAAACTCGATACTGGTTATTTAGGAAAATGGGCAGATGAGTTGGACGTAACCGAGTTATTATGAAGGTTGTTGCGAGAACCAGGTGGGAATATATAACAGGAGTCTGACAATATGAATAGAAACTATTCAGGCGAACTTTTTGCCGAGGCCCAGAAGTATCTTCCCGGAGGAGTCGATAGCCCGGTCAGGGCGTTCAAGTCTGTCGGTGGTGACCCGATATTCATGAAGCGGGGGCAGGGGGCCAGGATATATGATGAGGATGGGGGCAAATTAATTGACTATGTATGTTCGTGGGGGCCGCTTATTCTTGGTCATGCTCACCCCCGGGTTGTGGATGCTTTAAAGAAGGCTGTGAAGCGTGGCACCAGCTTTGGCGCTCCGACGGAACTGGAGACTAAACTGGCAAAGATGGTCTGCGATGCCGTGCCTTCAATAGAGATGGTTCGGTTTGTCAGCTCCGGCACCGAGGCCACCATGAGTGCCTTGAGGGTAGCGCGTGCGTTTACTAATAGAGAAAAAATAATAAAGTTCGCTGGTTGTTACCACGGTCATTCGGATGGACTCCTGGCCAAGGCGGGTTCAGGGGCGACGACACTGGGGATACCGGATAGTCCAGGTGTTCCCCAAGGATACGCTCAAAACACACTGATAGCTAGATATAACGATCTGGATTCAGTGCGGCAACTTTTCGAGCAGTATCCTGATGTTGCGGCGGTAATCGTTGAGCCGATAGCGGCTAACATGGGAGTAGTGCCTCCTCAACCAGGATTTCTGCAGGGACTGCGCGAGCTTACCCAAGAAGCCGGCTCTCTCCTCATATTCGATGAAGTGATCACAGGTTTCAGGGTCGCCTACGGAGGCGCGCAGGAGTTCTACGGAGTGACGCCGGATTTAACCTGTCTGGGCAAGATAATTGGCGGGGGGTTGCCGGTGGGGGCGTATGGTGGGCGTGAGGACATTATGAAGTTGATGGCTCCGACGGGGCCTGTTTATCAGGCGGGAACACTGTCGGGAAACCCGCTGGCAATGACCGCTGGTATTGAAACGTTAAATGTCTTGCGTCAGGATGGTGTCTATGACCAGCTCGATAAAAAAGGATTCATCCTTGAGAATGGGATTGCCATCGCAGCAGCAAAACATGGCGCAGAGATACAGATTTCGAGGAGGGGATCACTTCTTACTGTATTCTTCGCTACTGAGCCTCCTACCGACTACGAATCGGCTAAGATGGCTGACACCGCGCTCTTCGGAGAGTTCTTCTGGCGTTTGATAGGGGAGGGTATCTATTGGCCTCCCTCACAGTTTGAGGCTGCATTTGTTTCCCTGGCTCATCGTGATGCGGATATCGAGGCTACGATAGCTGCAATTGGGAGGGTTCTGGTACTTTAATTTGGATTACATTGGGTGACTACCCGTAGAATGTTGTAGGGATACCTATTAAAAAAAGGAGGTTCAGGTAGGTTCAAAATTTGAACTCAGATTGGCAAATGTATTAAGCTGTATGGTGGTTGGCGCACGGGCTATGTGGAGTTAGATAATGATTGTGCTCCAGCCCCTCTAACAGGTGGCACCACTTTTGTTATTGCCGATGCCGTTTTCTGGGAGCCACGGCCGTAGTTATGCAGGATATCAAATTGACAGGGAATATTTGAAGGGGCAGTTTCCAAAACTTGCCCCTTTTGTTTGAGTAAATTTGTGCAGGGATGTATATGTATCGTAGAAATACTGATAGATTATTCGGTAACCACCCAGATCGATGAAACGATATTCCTATTGATTGCAATACAATAGGAAATTAGTATATATAGTGGGGTAACTATTAGGATAACGTCGGAGTGGACATTGTGAGGATATATGCTCTTTTGCTTGTTATTTTTGTAATGATTGGCCTCGTTTGTGTGAAAACGGCTTTAGCCGATAACGACCTGCATGATAAGGATGCTCTGATGGCAGAGGCGGATGGTTGTGCTGGCTGTCATCGCGCTCATACAGCATCAGGCCCGAAGCTGCTGACGAACGGGGCACCTCAGGAACAGTTCTGTATTACCTGCCATGACGGTAGTGGAGCAGAGACCGATGTGGTGAACGGGGAGCTTGATGGTAGTTCCTATGGTACCCTTGGTGATGGATTAAAGGGTGGTGGATTCGATTTTGTGGTAATGGACCCCGATCTGTCAGGGATACCCTCTTCTCAAGCCGTGACGTCATCTCACGTTATCGATAACTCCCTGCAAAGGGCCTGGGGTGGTGGTAGTATTAGCGGCACTCCGGACTATGGTAATATGCTCACCCTGGAGTGCGGCGACTGCCACAATCCTCATGGTAACGGGAACTATCGTATTCTGAGAGGTAATCCCGATGGTATGGTAAACGAGATGACAGCGTCAGCGATAGATGTGCCCGATGCGAGCCCTATCATATACACCGTGACCTACAATACAGGCAATGGGACCAGTCAGTACTATCGTGATACATCATATGTTCCAAATAACCTGGATGAATGGTGTGCCCAATGTCATACGAGGTACTCTGCAGGGACAGGTGCCGGAAATACCGACTCCGGAGACAGTGTGTTCGCTTACCGTCATAATACGGGGAGTCTGTCGGGAGGTTGTCTGAAGTGTCACGTAGCGCACGGCACCTCGGCGACTATGGGAACGTATAGCGGGGCAGTGACACTACCTGATGGGACACCCGGCGGTGGTGAGAATGACAGCCGGTTGCTCACTAATAATAATCGTATAGTATGTGTGCCGTGCCATGTGAACTCTGAGGGGCAGATCAGTGGCCATGGTGGAGATGGTGATTGCGCTAGCTGTCATGGAACGACAGGAAGCCATGCCACACACACAACTGGCAGTAGTAAGGGGCCAGCTACATCTCTTGAGTGCAGTGATTGTCACGCAGAGGATAACTATTCAGAGTTTGCCGATGGAGAGGGTTTAACTAACACAGAGGCGTGTGATGATTGCCATAGCCCTGGTGGTGCCTTCAACGGAGTCCAGATAGCAAAGGCTAACTGGGGAAGCGATGTCTATCAAGCAGGGGGAGCCGAGCTTAACTCTGGCAAAGAGCAATGGTGTGCTTCTTGTCATGATAGCGAATCTGCATATAGCGGGCAAATGTATATCGAGCCTGTAATTGTGGATAATCCAGAGGCCACGTATGAGTGTGCATGGTCTATTTCCACGTGGGCACCTGAACAATTTTGGGGTATCGATGTCAACTATATTGCAGCCCAGGGCACTGGAAGCTGTACTGCAACGTGGGTCCCCGATCTCCCCGTGGCGGGGAATTACACGGTATATACCAGGTGGACTGAGCATACCAGCCGCTCGTCCAGTGTTCCCTACACCATCAACTACGCCAGTGATTCTGAGACGGTCTGGGTGAATCAAAAGGAGAATGGTGGAGAGTGGTACGAACTGGGGACATTTACTTTTGCCGAGGGTACCTCAGGTTCAATTGTTCTCTCCGATAATACGCCCGATGGCACCTGGATAATAGCCGATGCGGTCAAGCTTGTGAATTATGATTACCTCGGTGTATTTGCCCCCAATGTCGTTGGTGATAATGAGAGTTATGGTTACTATATAACGGGACACAAGGTGAGCTGCACCAGCTGTCACGATGCGCGTAAAACCCATATCGATCATGAACACCGTACATATGATGTTGATGAAGATACCGGTGAGGTGGTGAATCCTTATTGCGATAGCTACCGACTGAGGGATATCAATGGCAGTCCTTCAATGATCGTTCCGAGATTCTCTGGAGATGCCATATCGAGTTGGGAAAACTTCGCCCTCTGCTTCGATTGTCATAACCGGAATGAGGTTTTGGGGGAAACCAATGGCGATGTGAGTCATACTAACTTCTGGAATTATGACTCGAGTATAGCCAACTCGCATCAAATACATTTAAGCATTGGCAGTACACACTTTGACTCAGATTGGGATACCGACGTTGTGAATTCTGTGAATCGAGTGGATTCACAGGAGAGCTGTATCGCATGCCACAATGTGCATGGTTCGCCGTCCTATGTGATGATACGGCACGGAGAGCTTATCAGTAGCTACAATCATACTGTAGCTACGGTCACCTGGACAACCCCGGTCTCTCTTACCGCTGGTGATTACTATGTATATGCTCGTTGGGTCGAGTACTCGAACCGTGCTTCCAGTGCTCGATATACTATCAACCACAATGGTGGCACCGATACTGTGTACAAAGACCAGAGGTCGCAGGGTGGAGAATGGGTGCTCCTGGGGAGCTACAACTTCGACGCGGGCGCGAGCGGGTCGGTAGTACTGGATAACGAGTTGGCGGATGGTTGGTTGATCGCTGATGCCATCGGGTGGGATAGCGATGGTGTGTTCGATCCCGATCCTGAGATCATTGTGGACAATCCTGATGCCGTTAAGGGAGGGGATCACTGGCCTATCGGAACATGGAGTACGGAATTCTATGGGGCGGACTATTACTATCACGCAGAAATGTTGGATAAGATGCCTGGATTGAAGTTCTCCTATCTGGTGCCGTCAACAGGCCCCTTCGCTACAGCTACCTGGACAGGGAATATCACTCAGGCTGACGATTACGATGTATACGCCTGGTGGACCCAGCATAGCAACAGGACGAGTAGTGCACAGTATACCATCAACTACAACGGCGGCTCGGATGATGTGTATGTGGACCAGAGAACGAATGGCAGTCAATGGAATCTTCTGGGCAACTATAACTTCGGTAATGGTACAGCGGGCAATGTGACGCTTTCCAATGAGGGGGCTGATGGCTATGTCATGGCAGATGCCATTGGCTGGGATATCGATTCTGATGGCAATCCCGACATAATTGTCGATAACAGTGATGCGGGATTTGAATACGATGGCGGATGGACGTGCACCAGCAGTGGATCGACTGGCGCGTATAATGAGACCATTTGCTACATTTACCGTCCCTCAGCCGTTGTTGATTTCGACGCCACTCTGGATGAAAGTGCAGGCGGCAGGTTCAACTATGAGAATGGCCAGGTCACTGTGAACGGTGTGTGCGGTGCCTGTCATAGTGGGGTTTCTTATGAAAGGGAACCGTATCTGAGTCCCAGGGTATTGATAACGCAGGCTGAGCCGGCGACTGTAGACAACGATGGGGAGGATGAGACCCTCCTCTCAGCTTATGTCTATGATCCTGGTGGTACCGTCAGCAGTGTTACCATCGATCTCTTACCGATTGATGGTAGTGCAACACAAACGATGTATGATGATGGCACAAACGGCGATGTAACTTCGGGTGATAATGTGTATAGCTACCTCACGACGGTACCTGTAACAGTCGATGAGGGATTATGGACGCTCACCATCACCGCTACCGATGGCGGCAGTTTGACAGGCGACGGAGAAGTAGAGTTACTGGTAGCTAATCCAGGATGGTACGTCGTCGATAACGTCGATGCTGACTTCGTAGGGCTTTGGTCAGTCAGCGATGGCGGAGATCGCTATGATAAAGATATAAAGTATCACGCATCGGGAGATGGCAGCAGCACGGCTTCGTTTACTCCAAGCCTGTCTCAAGCCGGGAACTATAAAGTTTATGCCTGGTGGACTCAGAATACCAACCGGGCGACAGATGCTCCGTATACCATCACCTACAGTGGTGGCTCCTATACAGAGCGGGTCAATCAGCGTGAGAATGGATCGAAGTTTGTGTCGCTTGGCACGTACTACTTCGATGCCCAGGATGGGTATACCGAGGTGATTGTGGATAGTGCAGATGCCGAGTATGTCGGTTCGTGGAGCACGAGTTCGTCGAGTATACATCGCTATGGTCCTGACCTTAGCTATCTTCCAGCCGGTAGCGGCGCAAACACTGCTACCTTCACGCCGACTCTGCCTCAGGCTGGCAGCTATAATGTGTATGCCTGGTGGACACAACATAACAATCGTGCGAGCAATGCACCGTACACGATCTACTATAGCGGTGGTAATGAGACGGTTCTCACAAGTCAGAAAGACGGTGGTGGAGGCTGGACGTATCTCGGCACTTACGATTTTGATGCTGGTACAGATGGCTATGCAGTGTTCTCCGACGATGCTGATGGCTATGTCATCGCTGATGCTATGAAGTGGCAACTATCCGCTGTGAAGCAGGATGTGGTGCTGAGTGATGATGCGAATGGATACTTCATGGCGGATGCGATAATGTGGGAGCCGGTACCATAAATAAGTAAGAAAACTGGTTTAACAAGACTAGTTAGAGTTTATGGATATTTACCCTAACTGGTCTTGTGAATATGATGGGTATTGTGGAATGAAAATAGATGTTTACGGTCACCATAGCCCGTTTAGGGGGCGATTCTTGTCACAGATTGCTGGTAATTTATGTGGTGTATACCTATAGGAAAAGCGTAGTTATTCCTATTGATAATCGTGCACAAAAATGCTAGATTCATTATAAGGGTTTATTGGAGATTGTGGAAAATGCGGAAGTATATCGTTTTTGCTGCGGCGTTTCTGGCAATCGTATTATGTGTAGGTCCAGCATTCGCCGATAACGATCTTCATGATAAGGATACCCTGATGACGGAGACTGATGGGTGTGCCGGCTGTCACCGCGCGCACACAGCCCAGGGGCCGAAGCTATTGAAAGAGGGGGCGACACAAGACCAGTTCTGCTTCACCTGCCACGATGGGAGCGGAGCGGAGACCGATGTGGTGGACGGCGTACTCGTTGGTCAGCCCAATCCACCGGGCACCGATCCCACGCAGTATGGCAATGGTGATGACGGCGATGGCAATCCCCTGAGGGGTGGCGGTTTTGCCTATGCGACAATGGATACCAATGCTGATGGTGTCCTCGAGGTAGGAGTCGAGGTAACCTCGACGCATAGCGCATCGGGCACTGTGAGTGGCACGATGTGGGGCAGTGGCCCGATAAACGGGGGTGAGTCGGACTACGGAATTACTGTTGAACTGAAGTGCGGTGACTGTCACAATCCCCATGGCAATGGTAACTATCGAATTCTGAGGGGCAATCCTGATGGGATGGAAGATGAGGGTAATACCACAGCGGTTGATGTGGCTGATGAGATCACAAAGAACTATGAGGTAACATTCATTGCCGGTAATGGAACGAGCCAGTATTACCGTGATGTTTCCTATGTACCGGACAATTTGGATGATTGGTGTGCCCAGTGTCACACGAGGTATTCGGCCGGAGGCGGTGCGGGTAATACAGATTCTGGTGACATTGTGTTTACCTACCGTCACAATACAGTGAGTTTATCGGGTGGTTGCTTGAAGTGTCACGTAGCACATGGGACATCGGCAACGATGGGGACCTATTCGGGAGCGGTGACGTTTCCCGATGGGACGACGCAGGGTCTGATTCCTGACGAGGAGAGCCGGTTGCTTTCGAATAGCAATCGCAAGGTATGTGCGCCGTGTCATACCAGTGCTGAGGGCACGGTTGGAGGACATGGAGGAGATGGCGACTGCGGCGTATGTCATGGTGCATCGGGGAGCCACGCGACACACACGACATCTAATAGCAAGGGGCCGGCTACACCGTTAGATTGCAGTGATTGCCATAATGCTAGCTATTCTGGTTTTTCTGATGGGCAGGGATTGGCCGCCACTACAGTCTGTGATACCTGTCATAGTCCCGGTGGCATATACGATGGCGTAGATGATCCTGTTATTGGTGCCAAGCCCAACTGGGATAGTGGCGTGTATAGCAGCCCTACCCTTCAATCGGGCAAAGAGCAGTGGTGTGTTGGCTGTCACGATGACGGTACTTCGGTAATAGATAGCGTGAGTGCTCCTAATACAGAGTTGTTCTATACCAGCGGTCATGGAATGGCAGGTGCAGACGTAGAATGTTTGGATTGCCATGATACGACATTCACTCATATCGATGGAATAGCAAGGACATATGTAGCCCCGGAAGATATCTACGCTCCGGAGGACTACTACCAGGTTGGTTATCGGCTTAAATCAGTAGGTGTGGAACCACCAATGATTGTTCCCTACCGCAGTTATGCTGATCCTGAGACTGGAATTGTTCCCATTGATGGCTTCCGCCTGTGTTTTGATTGTCATACCGCTACGCCGTTTATTGACGGCACTGATATGAATAGCAACTTCAGAGAGGACTCGACTTCAGCCAATTATCATCACGTACATTTGATATCTCAACACAATGGTAACATTACGGTAGGTTGCACTGATTACTGCCACAGTGCCCACGGGAGCATATTGACCAAGCCATGGGATTCCGATTGGAATGGAGAGGGCGATTCAGATGCAAGCTGCCCGACGTGCCATAATGTCCACGGATCGAATAGTGTAGTTATGCTACGCACTGGGGAACTCATAGGACAGGAGCCAGGACTCAATATCAAGTATCTGGATAGTGCATCAGGAGCCCCGTGGAATTTTAAGGATCCCCAGACGCTCCTCGGCAGCACGGGTGGTGCTCAGGATCTTGCTGAGGCTTCCACTCCCATTGCCACCCTGGCTGATAATGGAATATGTCTGATGTGCCATGGGCAACAAGTGGCCTACTATCGCACACCGACAGTAGCTGGGGCTTCTGCCGGTGCATCTCACGCAACCGGGATGGTTATTCCCGCTGTGGGTGGTACTGAGAGTAGTACACCATTATATCATACTGAAGTTACTCACACGTCTTCTACCTCAGCCCAGTGCGAAAGTTGCCATTCACACTAGAACGTTAGCCAGCGATCTCCATCATCAGGTAAAACCGCAGGGGCGTATACTCATACGCTCCTCAACTTTTAGCCACAGCAGGCACAGAAAGCAGGTTTCTTGTTGATGACCTGTACACTGAGTCCTCTGTGGCATTGTTTTTACTATCGTGATTGATTCATGAGTGTAACTACCCATGAAACATGTGGTGATTACCTATTGAAAGAAGGTAGTTACGCCGTTGATATCAAGATACGAATGTACTAAGCTAAAGTAACAGTACTCAGAGGGGATTGAACGATGAAGATTTACGCTATTGTAGCTGCCGTACTTCTGGCAATCTTTCTAACTATCAGTCCTGCTTCTGCCGATAACGACCTTCATGATAAGGATGCTCTGATGGCGGAGGCTGATGGGTGTGCTGGCTGTCACCGCGCACACACAGCCCAGGGGCCGAAGCTATTGAAAGAGGGGGCAACGCAGGATCAGTTCTGCTTCACCTGCCACGATGGTACTGGAGCGGAGACCGATGTGGTGAATGGCGTACTCGTTGGTCAGCCCAATCCACCGGGCACTGATCCTACACAGTATGGCAATGGTGATGACGGAGATGGTAATCCTTTAAGAGGCGGCGGATTCGTTTATGCGACTATGGATACCGATGCTGATGGTGTCCTCGAGGTAGGAGTCGAGGTAACCTCGACGCATAGTGCATCGGGTGCCGTTAGTGGTACGATGTGGGGCAGTGGCCCGATAAACGGGGGTGAGTCGGACTACGGCATTACTGTTGAGTTGAAATGCGCTGACTGTCACAATCCCCATGGCAATGGCAACTATCGAATTCTGAGGGGCAATCCTGATGGGATGGAAGATGAGGGTAATACCACAGCGGTTGATGTGGCTGATGAGATCACAAAGAACTATGAGGTAACATTCATTGCCGGTAATGGAA